>NZ_CP019332.1:2823144-2975644 GCF_002163855.1 Winogradskyella sp. PC-19
ATAGTTAAGTGTGTTTGGGCCTTCATTAAATAATAAATCCAAAATACTTAGATTGGGTAAATATCCGTGTTTTTCTGTAAAGACCTGGGTGTATTTATCAAACTGGAAATCTGTATTCTTTTTCGCATTCACTAAGTAGCGAAAATCTTTTTTATCATTTGCAGGTATTTCAAAGCTTTCAGTTAATGAAAATGAATTGTCTAACTGTATAGCCTCAGAAAGAAGCTCAAAACATTTTAAATTTAAATCTAAAAGAAATTTAAAATCTGTTTTAAACAATGGCATTAAATCATCAATATAAAACTCATAAAATGGTGACATTCTGTAGGCAGAGTCTAGAGATTTAAGGTGTTGTAACTGCCATTTGTCAGTCGTAGATATTTGAACATCTTTTGTTTGTTGGCGCTTTTTTTGTGTGTAAGATACAGGTGCAGAAAGTACCAGTTTTCCGTTAGCACCGTAAATTTCACTACGATTTCTGAAGGTTTGCTTTTGGTAATTATCACAAACTTCAAAAACAATAGTTTTACTTTTTACTACTGCTACAAAATGTGCAATGTTCGGAAAGTATGTGGGATGAAAAAGCATAGTCAACCATTTTATTTGGTATTAGCTTTTGCTTTTTTGTTCTTTCTCCAACGGTTAAAGAATGTCAAGCCAAACACGACCACCAAAAATGGAATTAAATAAGAGACACGCTCGCCTTTTCCATTTACAGTGGTAAAAACACGGTCCCAACGAATGCTCCAATTTTTGATACCATCGTTAATACCATCGATACTCATCCATATAAACACGGGTTTGCCTATGACATGATCAAAAGGGACAAATCCCCAAGCACGAGCATCGACAGAGTTATGTCTGTTGTCACCCATCATCCAATAATAATCTTTTTCAAATGTATATGAGTCTACAACTTTCCCGTCTAAAACAACTTCGTTACCTCGAGCAAAGACTTTATGACCTTCATACTCTTGAATCAGTCTATCGTATAATGGTAAATTTTGAACATTGAGTTCTGTAGTAGTACCAGCTTTCGGAATATATAATGGTCCAAAAAAGTCGACATTCCAAGAGTAGTTTGGGTCTCTTGGAAAAGTACCGCCATATAAACCTTCTTTTTGAATATTTCTTTCAACTGATAAGACTTCAGGATGGTTTTTTAAATAAGCGATGGCTTTATCAGAAGCCGCACTTAGTATATAAGTTCCGTCTTGCATTTGACCAATTCCGTCATCAACATCAGCACGATTAAGAACAGACAAAATTCTATTAATATCAGCTTGACTTCTAAGTTCATTTTTAAACTTTATACGGTAAGAAAATTGAAGCTCACCTCTACTTGGCAATTCGTTTTTCTTACCATTGATGTGGACATAACCATTTTTAATTTCAAGTGTGTCACCAGGTATGGCTACACATCGTTTAACAAGATTTGTTTTTTTGTCAATGGGCTTGTAATAATTACGGTCAGGTGTAAAAATATCCATATTCCGTAACGTATCAGCAGGCTGTCCAAATACGACGTAATCATTGTTCTTTATCTTTTGAAAGCCAGGAAACCTAAAATATGGTAATTGCAACATATTTTTCCATGAGGTATTGCGTTTTTCAAAATTATCATCAAACAAATAAGATTTAGCGCCTAGTTTTGGTATTGTATCGTGTACCATAGGAGCTGCAACTGTAGTCATGGGTGCTCTTGCACCATAATGAATTTTGCTAACTATTAAAAAATCACCGACTAAAAGCGATTTCTCTAAAGATGAAGATGGAATCACAAATGGTTGAAAGAAATAGGTGTGTACAATTGTTGCTGCGACTATTGCAAATAGGATAGAGGTAATCCATTCGCCTGCTGACGTTTTTGGTTTTAATTGTCTATTTTCTATAAAAGAAACGTCTTCTATATAGTTTAAATAATAGAGATAAAACCCTAAAGTTAATATACAAATTAATGCGTCTAGTTTGGTGTCTTTACCAAATGCACGTGCAGTTTCTACCCAAACTGCGGGAATCATAATAAGATTTACTATCGGTAAAAAAATCAGAATTACCCAATACCATGGTCTAGAAATAATTTTCATTAAAATCACCGCATTGTATATTGGAACAAATGCTTCCCATGCTTGTCTTCCTGCTTTAATGTAGAGTTTCCATGTGCCTAGTCCATGAATAATTTGTATTACTATTAAAAAGATAAACCACTGTGTCCAGTTCATATATTTTGTTTTTATCTACTGTTGGTAGAAAAGTATTATAATTTGTTTCAAATTTTGTGCAAATTAACCAATATTTAAGACGTCTTTCATTGTAAAGACTCCTTTTTTATCAGCAATCCACTCAGCAGCAATTACTGCTCCTAATGCAAAACCTTCACGGTTATGTGCAGTGTGTTTTATTTCTATAGAATCAACTTCAGAATCGTAATTAATAATATGGGTGCCTGGTACATCTATAATACGTTTTGCTTCAATTTTTATAGCATCAGAATTTGTACCGTCCATTGACCAGTTCTTGTATTCAGAATTGGAAATAATATCATTAGCTAAAGAGATAGCTGTTCCGCTTGGTGCATCTAACTTTTGTGTATGATGAATCTCTTCAATATTTAATTTGTAATCAGGATACTTTGTAATCAGTTTTGCTAGAACTCTATTAACTTCGAAAAAAATATTGACACCTAAGCTAAAGTTTGAAGCATATAAAAATGCCGATTTATTTAAGTTACAATAATCAACAATGTCATTGTAATATTCCAGCCAACCTGTAGTGCCAGAAATAACAGGCACTTTAGCATCAATGGCATTTTTTATGTTTGAAACAGCTGTTGAAGGTAAGCTAAAATCAATAGCCACGTCAGAATCTGTAAAATCTAATTCTTTTGTTTTGCTATCTGCTTTTAGGGTTATAGAGTGTCCACGTTCTTTAGCAACACGTTCAATGATTTTTCCCATTTTCCCATAACCGAGTAGAGCTATTTTCATCTGCTATAAATCTAAAATTTAAAATTTACCGTTACTCCTAAATCTGAAGAGTCTTCCATTGGGTTATATTGAAAATGCGGCCGTAAGGCTAAATTTTCGTCAACATTAAACTGTAACAGATGTGCATCTACATTTGCATCAATAATGTTTAGCACATAGATACCTACGGTTACTAAAGTTGCTATATCTCTATTGCGACGAAACTGGCGCTGAGCTCTTATTAATGCATCATCAGAAATGGTTGGTGTAGAACCAGTGCCATAAAATTCATCATCAGTAAAACCAGCTAAGCGCCTTTTAAAAGCATCTCTGTAGCGGTTATATTGTTTGTTATTAAAATCATAAACAACAATACCTGTAGTTATTGCTCCAACTACAATCGGAATTTTCCAATACTTTTTATTATAGGCTTGACCTAACCCAGGTAAAATAGCTGAATAAAATGCAGCTTTAGAAGGTCTAAGAGGATCAATCTCTCTTTTAGTGATAAGCGCATTGTCTAATTTAAGTTCGTCAATAGTCGTCTCAATGGTGCTATCTTTTTGTACTTGAGAGAATCCAAATACAGAAAATAAAAAACAAATTAATAAAAGGGTAAGTTGCTTATTTAGCACTTTTTACGAGTTTTATGATGCGATTAAAATCTTCTTCAGAGTGAAATGGAATAGAAATCTTTCCGCTACCGTTCTTTGCTACTTTAACGTCAATTTTGTGCCCAAAGTATTCCGAAAATTCCTTGATACCTTTTTTAATTGGTTTAGGAAGCTCAGTAGTTTCTGAATTGCTTTTCGTTTCTGTAGGATTATTTAAGTTTTTGACTAAAGCTTCTGTAGCTCTCACAGAAAGTTTATTACTAATAATCTTCTCATAAACTTCTAATTGATCAACCTGACTTTTTATATTAACTATTGCACGTCCATGTCCCATAGAAATAAAGCCGTCACGCATACCAGTCTGTATGATTGGGTCTAGCTTTAATAGACGCAGATAATTTGCAATGGTCGAACGTTTTTTACCAACGCGTTCACTCATTTGTTCTTGAGTTAATTGAATTTCGTCAATTAATCGCTGGTATGATAACGCAATTTCGATTGGGTCTAAATCTTGACGTTGAATATTTTCGACCAAAGCCATCTCTAATGACTCTTGATCATTAGCTATTCTTATGTAAGCAGGTATTGTTGGGTTACCTATCAATTTAGACGCTCTAAATCGACGCTCTCCAGATACCAATTGGTATTTGTTGAATGCTAATTTGCGTACAGTTATTGGTTGTATAACTCCTAATTCTCTTATAGAAGACGCTAGTTCTCTCAGTGTTTCCTCATTAAAATTTGTTCTAGGTTGAAACGGATTCATTTCAATATCCTCAATATCTAGTTCGACAATATTACCAACGACTTTGTCAGCATTTTTGTCTGATGCAGAATTTATATCATTATCTGGGTCTTTTAACAATGCTGAAAGTCCACGACCTAGTGCTTGTTTTTTTGTTGCCTTCGCCATTATAAATTCTTTTTAATTATTTCTTTTGCTAAGCTTAAGTAATTTGTAGCACCTCGACTACTTACATCGTAGTTGATAATGCTCTCGCCATAACTTGGTGCCTCACTTAGGCGTACGTTTCGTTGTATAATAGTATCAAATACCATGTTGCTAAAGTGTTTCTGAACTTCTTCAACCACCTGGTTAGATAATCGTAATCTAGAATCGAACATCGTTAGTAATAAACCTTCGATATCTAATGCTTCGTTGTGTATCTTCTGAACACTCTTTATTGTGTTTAATAATTTACCTAAACCCTCAAGTGCAAAATATTCGCATTGAATAGGGATAATTACAGAATCTGCAGCTGTTAATGCGTTTAATGTGAGTAAACCCAAAGAAGGTGCACAATCCATAATAACGTAATCATACTCATCTTTAACCTCTACTAATGCTTTTTGAAGCATGTATTCACGTTCATCTTTGTCAACGAGTTCAATCTCGATAGCGACCAAATCGATATGTGCAGGAATGATATCTACATTTGGTGCATTTGATTTTACTATAGCTTCTTTAGCTGATTTAGTGTGTTCTAAAACTTGATAAGAACCTATTTCGACAGCGTCGACGTCAATGCCTAATCCAGAACTAGCATTGGCTTGAGGATCAACATCAATAAGTAATATCTTTTTTTCTAAAACACCCAGCGATGCGGCTAAATTTACTGAAGTCGTCGTTTTACCAACGCCTCCTTTTTGGTTTGCTATGGCTATGATTTTGCCCATTAAATGATTTGGTTTATTAAGGGTTTAAAAATACAATTATTTGTGGGTTTTAGAAATGGAAGTTGTCAACATTACCCTAAAATTTGATTATGGCTTCATTATTGATTAATTTTCATAAAAATTCTTGGTATTAAGGTTTAAAATGGGAGAAATTAAGTCTTCAGTTATAGCTATTATCTTTATGTTTCTCTCAATTAACTTGTATTCACAAGAAATTGTAGCTGAGAAAGGAAGTTTTGGTATAGATGAAATAAACGGAATCATCGTTTGGTTTAATAATAACTTGAATAGCCAAAATGTTAGTTCTATAACTTTTGATACTGTCTATGTCTTAGAAAATTCAACAAAATTATCATACAACAAATCCTTTTCTCTAAAATCAGATAAATCTTATAAATTATATGTAACTAAGTTGCCAATTATTCATATAACAATGGATAATGGTAAAATGAATAGCAGAAAAAAAATTGCTGGTAAATTTAGTTATTATGATTCTGAGCAATTTTTTGGATCTGCTATGTCTATACGTCACAGAGGAAACTTGTCATTATCCTTTAATAAAAAGTCATTTGATATAGAACTTGGTAAAGATGTAAAGTTTATGCACATGCGTTCTGATGACGATTGGATTTTAGATGCTATGTATAATGAGCCTTTGAGATTACGTTCTTTAGTAGCTGCGAACATTTGGAACACCATTCATAAGCCTTATTATTTAAATCGGGAACGAAATGCAAAAAGTGGTTTTGAAGTGTCTTATGTCGAAGTTTTTAAAAACAATACTTACTACGGTTTGTACCAGTTGTCAGAGTCGGTTGATAGAAAGCAATTACAGGTAAAGAAAAATAACGGTAACATTATTAAAGGTCGTATTTATAAAGCGGAATCTTACGAAGGTGGACCAGATTTTACTAAAGCTCCAGATAAATACGAGAATGCGCTTCCGCTTTGGATAGGCTGGCAAAGTGAATATCCTTTCTTGGATTATAATTCAGATTTTGAAGATTTATTTCAGTTCCAGCAATTGGTAGTAAATGGTTCTGATGAAGATTTTAAAACTAAAATCTCAGAAGCCTTTGTGCTAGGTAATGCCATAGATTATTTTTTGTTTGTAAATGCTATACGAGCAACTGATAACCTTGGGAAAAACTACTATTTGGCTAAATATGATAAAGGTGAACCCTATTTTATTGTGCCGTGGGATTTGGACGGAACGTTTGGTGTTATACAAGACGGAAAACAAATTAGAACGACAAACGATATTTTAAGTAATGGACTGTTTAAAAGACTTATTGAGTTAAATCCAGACGATTACAAAAAGAATTTAAAATCACGATGGGATTTTTTACGCAAAAACATTATGAGTGATAAAAATTTGTTCTCTAAAATCAATTTTGCATATGTCTCTCTAACAGAACAAAAAATCTATGAACGTGAGCAATTAGTTTGGCAGAATAAATTAACCAAAGTATCTAATGAAACACACTATACATATCTAGAGACTTGGTTAAAAAATAGATTATCCTATTTAGATTCTTATTTTAAAAACTTGTAGTCAGTCTTACAAGCGTTTCTTCTCATTTGCGTCATTAAGTACATACTCTATCCCATTTTCTATAAGTATACCATACGTTTTTCCAGAAAACTTTATAGTGCCATGATGAACATCTGTATTAATTACCTTACCGTCATAGATGGTCTTTATAATATCAGTAGGTGTGTGTCCAATTACAATCTTTTTGGCGTCAAATTGTTCTAAAATTAAGTTTAAGTCTTTACCACTTACTTTTTCTCTCGCCAAACCTCTATGCCAAAATGGACCTTTTGTACTATATAGAAACTTTGATGTTTTCCCCTCTATTTTATTTAGGTTGTAGTACTGCTGGCGAACAATTTTATTGATTTCTTCTAAGCTTAAATTATACTTTAAAATACTTGGATTAAGACCACCATGAACAAAAATATAATCACCAATTTTCTCAATAACGTTTTTGGTAGAAAGCCATTTTCCAATCTCAGAATGCTTTGAATACAGAAATTTAACAGCTTCCTTTTTGTTATCTGTTTGGCTAATAGCCTGTGCAGCCTTGATGTATTTGCCTAGATTATATCTGTAATCACCATAAAAATTAAGGATTTCGTGATTACCCAAAATAAAATGCACATTCCCACCTTGAGACTTTGCATCATGCTCTAGCTTATATATTAGCCATAAAACTTGTGTTACGTTTTTACCTCTATCAACAAAATCGCCATTTAATACCAAGTGTCCATTGCCAAATATCCAATTGTGATTTTCATCAATAATTTTATTAGCATACAAAAAGCTTACAAAAGCTTCGTAATTGCCTTCAATATCCGAAATAACTACTATTTTTTCAGTAGTATTATAATGTGTCTGAGGCGCATTATAATCTGAGTTTATAGATACGTAGAATGAGTTGGCGTCGTCGTTATCGACATTTACTTTGATAGAATCTTTATTAAACTTTGAGACTAATTTTAGTTTGTTTTCTTTCGTAATTCTATAGAGTAAAGAGTCGTCAATAATAAAAGGCCCATCTTGCCCATTAAAATCTATTGATTTTTTAGTTTTATTAGATTTAATTTGAGTTTTAGGAACTAGAACTTTGTCTGATTTTACAGGCTTAGGGAATTTTGGTTCTTGGGCATATAAATTAGTATTTAATACTAAAAGAAGAATTAAAATAAAGCCTATTAGTGGTTTGCTTCTATATTTTGAAAACAAAAATTGCATAAATTATAAGATACAAAAAAAAGAACGAAATAGCTTAAAGAATAGTATAATTTATAATAAGAATTCTGATAGCGTTTAATTGTAAAGTTAGGTTTGTTATTATTGATTTTATGAGCTTAGATTAGCTCGGTAAGTCAACTGAAATTATCGTTCTCTAAAAGCAGTATTAGTAGGTTAAAATTTATAACCCAATTTAAAATTCAAATTTTTAAATCTAGAATTGACAGTGTTAATGTCATCTATAAAAATACCGAACTTATAATCTGGATAATAGCTTAGTGTCACTTCAAAATCAGTTAAGATTTGTGCGCCTATCTCAAAACCGTAAATCACTTTGGTGTCAGAGCTGTCTACATTTTGAAAAACAACACTGCTAGTATCAGTGTAATCATACTTTAATAGAACTGCGCCTATCGAAGCACCTATAAATGGATAGATAGTCGCATTGCTTTTCGAAAAGTAGTATTTAGGAGCAATAGTTAGTTGTACTGATGATATTTTATTATCGAAAGTCGAAAATTCATATGCAGTTTTAAAATTATACTGTAAAGTAAAATCGTAAAATAATCTTCCTGTTAGACTACCTAAATGTTTTGGAGAGATATTTATACTAACAAAAGCGCTAAGTCCACCTTCTGAATTTGTTAACGAAGGATTATCATTGACCATGAACTCAAGTTCTTGGGAGTAATAGCCAAACCCGAAATCGTAATTGATAATGCTTTCTTGATTTGCGTAGCTTTGGTCTTTTTTCTGGCGCTTAGATAATTCAAAATCTTCAGAGTAACTTTCACAATTAGTATATTCTTCTATTAGTTGAGCAATTAAGCCTTCAGAAATATCACTTTTTGAAGTTTTTGTCCTTACCGAAACACAATCACTAAAAATAACCAAAAGTTTCCCTCGGTTTTTTCCGTTGGTAGAAGGGTAAGAAAGGTTTTCTAAATATACCAATCCAGAGCTATTCTTCTTGTTCTCGATGAAATATCTATTGGTTTCAGTGGTCTTATAGAAACCTACCTCCGGTGTATCTTTTAAAGTTTTAACTTCAGTATTAACACCTTCGATTTTAATTTTATTTGATTGTGAATACAAAGAATTTGAAAGTAGGAATATTGATATTATGGAAAACGAAAGTGCATTTTTAAGATTCATAACTTTTCTTTTTTAAGTAAAGTTACATATAAATGACTAAACGTAGTAATTGAAAAAATCAGTCAATCAAAATTTCTAAAATCTGAATCGCAGCTTCACTAATCTTAGTGCCTGGTCCAAATACAGCGACTGCTCCAGCATCAAATAAGTACTGATAATCTTGTTTTGGGATTACACCACCGACAATTACCATAATATCATCTCGGCCGTAAGCCTTTAGTTCTTCAATAACTTGTGGTACTAATGTTTTATGACCTGCAGCAAGAGAAGATACTCCTAAAATATGCACATCATTTTCAACGGCTTGTTTGGCAGCTTCTTTTGGTGTTTGAAAAAGAGGTCCAATATCTACATCAAAACCAACATCGGCATATCCAGTAGCAACTACTTTGGCACCACGGTCATGACCATCTTGCCCCATTTTTGCAACCATAATACGTGGGCGACGTCCATCTTGTTCGGCAAATGTATCTGCCAATTCTCGAGCTTTTTTAAAGCTACTATCGTCTTTTATTTCTTTACTATACACACCAGAGAATGATTTTATTTGTGCTTTATAACGTCCAAATTCTGCCTCAAGCGCGTCACTAATTTCGCCTAATGTCGCACGTTTTCGAGCTGCATCTACTGCTAAAGCTAATAAATTTTCTTGACCTGACTTTGCGGCTTGTGTTAGTTTAGAAAGCGCATCATTTACATCTGTCGTATTTCTTTCAGCTTTAATTTGCTCTAAGCGTTCAATTTGTTGAAGTCTTACCGTTTGGTTATCAACTTCAAGTATATGTAATGGGTCTTCTTCCTCAAGTCTGTATTTGTTGACACCTACAATGATGTCTTGACCAGAATCTATCCTGGCTTGCTTTCTAGCTGCAGCTTCTTCAATGCGCAACTTTGGTATACCGGCTTCGATGGCTTTAGTCATTCCGCCTAACTCTTCAACTTCTTCAATGAGTTGCCATGCTTTTTGTGCGATGTTATGTGTCAGTTTTTCGACATAATAACTGCCAGCCCATGGGTCAACCGTTTTTGTGATGTGTGTTTCTTCTTGAAGATAGATTTGCGTATTTCGAGCTATTCGTGCAGAAAAATCTGTTGGTAATGCAATAGCTTCATCCAATGCATTAGTATGTAAACTTTGTGTGCCGCCAAAAGCAGCAGCAGAAGCTTCTATACAGGTACGAGCAACATTGTTAAACGGGTCTTGTTCTGTTAAACTCCATCCGGATGTTTGGCAATGTGTTCGTAATGCAAGAGACTTAGGATTTTTTGGGTTGAATTGCTTTACTAATTTTGCCCAAAGCATTCTTGCAGCTCGCATTTTGGCAATTTCCATAAAATGATTCATGCCAATGGCCCAAAAGAACGATAGGCGAGGCGCAAAAGTGTCGATATCCATGCCAGCTTCTAATCCTTTTCTAATGTATTCTAATCCGTCTGCTAATGTATATGCTAATTCGATATCGCAGGTTGCGCCAGCTTCTTGCATGTGGTAACCTGATATACTAATACTATTGAATTTTGGCATATGCTTGCTGGTATATTCAAAAATATCAGAGATTATTTTCATTGAAGGCGTTGGCGGATAGATGTAGGTGTTTCTAACCATAAACTCTTTTAAAATATCATTTTGGATAGTTCCTGCTAAAGCTTCTGGTTTAACACCTTGTTCTTCGGCAGCGACAATGTAAAAGGCCATGATTGGTAGTACGGCACCATTCATGGTCATTGAAACTGACATTTTATCTAAAGGAATCTGGTCAAATAATACCTTCATGTCCTCAACAGAATCAATCGCAACTCCAGCTTTACCAACATCTCCAACTACACGTTCGTGGTCACTGTCATAGCCACGATGTGTTGCTAAATCAAAAGCTACGGAAAGTCCTTTTTGTCCAGCAGCGAGATTTCTTCTGTAAAATGCATTACTTTCTTCGGCTGTAGAAAACCCTGCATATTGTCTTATGGTCCAAGGTCTTCGTACATACATTGTTGAATATGGTCCACGAAGATTTGGTGCAATACCTGCAACGAAATTAAGGTGTTCTAAATTTTGAATATCTTCTTTAGAGTAGGTTTGTTTGACATCGATATCCTCGGCAGTTTTAAAAACAGTTGTTTTTGAACTAGATGTTTTTGCTTCTGGCGATTTTATTGATATGTGTTGAATATCTTTTCGTTGCATTAGAATTTTATTTTTGCTAGATAATTGTCAAAGTCAAAATCTAAAGTTGTATTAATATCAATGATTAAGTTTTTGTCTTTTGAAAATGCCAAATAATACTTGTGTTGGTATCTAGTAGAATTTTTCTTTCTTTTATCATATACTTTATGAACACTCTTGAATATTTGAACACTAGGCGTTTCGCTATATTTTCCTGTTATTTTACTAAAATCTTGTTTTGTCATTTTGCAAAACTCTGATAAATCTCTGGTGATATCAGCTAAAATTGAACTCGCATTCTGTTTCAGAATTGGTGCGAAAGGAATTGTGTTTACAAGAATTGTTGATTTAGATGCTTTATCAAAATAGATGTAATGATTGCCATCAATATTTCTTAAATGTCGAAGACGTTTTTCTTCTAAGTCTAATATTTTTCCTTTGGCTAAGGTTTTTAATACGACTTCATATTCTGCCGATGAATATCGCTTAAAGTTCTCAGGTAATAAAAGTTGAATACCGTCATCTTCTAAAAATTGAGTGTTATTAGAAATGGCTAATTCATTTGATTTATTAACACTATCAACTTCATTTTTAGTTTTATCGTTGCATGACACAAACAATAAAACTAATGTCAACAAAACAGTTACTATAGGTTTTCTCAATACCATGTTTTATTCTTCTTTTAATCTTTTGATTTCCATATCTTCAGATAATCTTTTTTGAATAATTGGTTCAATAAGTGTTTTTCTCTTTTCAATCTTTAAAAAAGGCTCTTTTTCAAGAGTATTTTTCATTTTGTCTGCGAGATTTGGATGTTTGTTTGTTCCTAAAAGTGTAATCTTTCCTTCATTAAAATCGCTCTGTTCTTTAGCTGCACTTTCTTTAATTTTTCTTTGAATCGTACCTTCTTTTAATTGTTGTAAAAACCCACCATTTGCTTCAATGTTTTTGAAAAGGTCTAAAGCTTTTTCACTTAATTGAGTAGTTAAGCTCTCGATATAAAAAGAGCCATCTGAAGGATTATTTACCGCATCGAAATAACTTTCTTTTTTAAGGATTAATAATTGATTTCTAGAAATACGTTCTCCAAATTCCGTAGACTCCTGAAATAAATTATTGTAGGGTTGATTGCAAATCATACTTGCACCACCTAAAATCGCACTCATACATTCGGTTGTTGTGCGTAACATATTTACGTTGTAATCGTAAATAGTTTTATTACGTTTACTAGGAGTTGCTGTTATTACACAATTAGGATTTGCTTTGTAGGTTTCTGACAGTGTCGACCAAAGTAATCTAAGTGCTCTTATTTTTGTAATTTCGAAAAAATAGTTACTACCTATCGCTACATTAAAAATTACTTCTAATTTATTTACTGAAATACTTTTGTTTTCAAAATGATTAAGATATTCATTGATATGAGCTAAAGCGTAAGCTAACTGTTGGACGTTATTGGCGCCTCCGTTTTGATAATGGCTTAAGTTTATGTATAGTTGATTGTGCTGCTTTACACTTTCTTCAAGGATAATATGGTCTTCTTTTAAATTGTAAAACCAATTCCCGGTTTTGCCTAAATTACCAATGACGTCATTATTAAAAGAAACTTTAGTAGAATTCTTAACGCTTGATATTTTTTCTAACAGCGATAAGGATAGTTTTTCGGAATTAATATGAATAGGTATGTCAATACCCGAAATTAATTCTTGGAGATTAATGTCTTCGTTTTTTATGTTAAAAATAAGATGTTCAGCTCCTTTTTTTATAGCATCTTTAGCTAAAGTATTGGCTTCTGAAACTTCAACGACATCAATATTTTGACTTATTTTCCAATTTGAAGCTTTAGAATTTGAAATATTAGGATGTGTTTCGAACTCATCGGCATGGTAAAATGGTTTGACATCTATACCGTCATCTGTTTTCCAAATTAAACTATCATTGTAATCTGCACCTTTTAGGTCGACTTGAATTTTTTGTTTCCATTCTTTTGAAGAAACACTTTTAAATTCTTGAAATAGTGATTTACTCATCTTTTTTAGATTTAGGAATGCTGTCTTCGTATTCTATAATGTAAATTTCTTCATTAGGCTTTTTCATGTAGTAGGTTTCTCTAGCTACTTTTTCAACACCTTTATCAGTGCTTAATTCTTTAGTAGCTTTCTCGTCCTTCTTCATCTCATTTATGTAATATTGTTTTTCTTTATTTAGTGCTTCTTTGTCCTCATTTAAATCATTGTGAAGTAACCAAGAATGCGTATCAAAAAATAACATCCATACAGCAAAGGCGATTAAACCAATGATGTAAAAGTTTTTGAAAGACTTTAGATATTTCTTTTTGAATTTAGCCATTTTATAAGCGTTCGTTAATGATTGTCTTTACAATATCAACCGCAACAGTATTATATTTATTGTTAGGTATAATAATATCTGCATACTCTTTCATCGGCTCAATAAATTGTTGATGCATTGGTTTTAGAGTATTCTGGTATCTCGTTAGCACTTCTTCTATGTCTCTACCACGTTCATTAATGTCTCTTTTAAGTCTTCTTATCAAACGCTCGTCACTATCGGCATGTACAAATATCTTAATATCAAATAAGTCTCTAATTTCAGGATTTGTAAGTATTAAAATACCTTCTACGATTATTACTTTTCTTGGTTTTGTCAGTACGCTATCTCCTGTTCTATTATGTTGAACGAAAGAGTAGACAGGTTGCTGAATGGGATTCCCTTTTTTTAATTCATTAAGGTGATTTACTAATAAATCAAAATCTATAGATCGTGGATGATCAAAATTGATTTTTACACGTTCGTCGTAGCTTAAATGTGTTGTGTCTTTGTAGTATGAGTCCTGAGATATTACAACAACTTCGTCTTGTGGTAATTCTTTAAGAATTGTATTAACAACTGTTGTTTTTCCGCAACCAGTACCTCCAGCTATTCCAATTATAAGCATGTATCAAAATTTTAACCCTACAAAGTTAACAAATAGAGATAGATTACTTTTCGATTTTGGCAACTTCTTCTTCAGTAATTAATTTGCCGTATTTATTACCCCAACTATTATTAATATAGTTCATGACATCTGCAACTTCATCATCTGCTAAACCAAGTGCAGCCATAGCGCCATTATAGGTTTTTCCGTTAACAACAATCTTACCGTTTTGACCATATTTGATACCCTTAAGACTTTCTAATTGATTATTTTTTAGATAGTCCGAATTAGCCAAAGGCGGAAATACATTTGCTACGCCTTCGCCTGATGCCATATGACAAGTAATACAAAAATCGTTATAAACTAATCGACCACGTGCTACACTTTCTTTTAATGGGTTACTTACAGCTGTGGTTTCTGTTTGGGTACGTTTAATTGTTTTTTCCTTTTCAGGCTTTTCATTACAACTTACAAAAAGTAATAAAGTCAAACTAAATGTATAAATACTGTGAGATAATTTCATATTCTAAAATCTATGAATTTGGAACTATTTTAACGATACCTTTGTTTTCTAAAGCAACATATATGTAACCGTCAGGACCTTGTTTTACATCTCTTACTCGACCCATACCTTCAAGGAGTTTTTCGCGCTTAGTCACTTTATTATTATTTAGAACCAAACGCTCTAGGTATTCAAATTTTAAAGAACCGACAAGAAGATTTCCTTTCCAATCTGTGTATTTATCTGAAGTTACAAAATCCATTCCGCTAGGTGCAATTGATGGGACCCAATAAAATAGTGGTTGCTCCATGCCATCTTTTGAAGTTATGTCAGTGAATTTTGTACCACTATAATTAACACCATAACTGATAATTGGCCATCCAAAATTTTTGCCCTTTTGAACAACATTAATTTCATCACCACCTTTTGGACCATGTTCATGAACCCATATTTTACCTGAATATGGATTTTTTACCATGCCTTGGGGATTTCTGTGTCCGTAACTAAATATTGCCGTTTTTGCATTTTCTGTTCCAACAAAAGGATTGTCTTTAGGCACCGAACCATCAGCATTAAGTCTGTATATTTTACCACAGTCTCTTGTAATGTCTTGAGGATTTTCATCTCTATTTCCTCTGTCACCAACTGAAAAATATAGATACCCATCATTATCAAACTCAATTCGAGAGCCAAAATGTTGACCACGGCGTGAGTTTGGGCCAGCTTTATAAAGTCTTGTAACATCAATCAATTTATTGCCATCTAATTTTGCTCTTAATAATGCGGTATTACCACCATCACCATCGCCATCTTCAGAGGCATGTGTAATATATAACCAACCATTATTAGCATAATCAGGATGTAATTCTATGTCTAACAATCCGCCTTGCCCACGAACATATATATCAGGTAAACCTTCAATAGTTGTTTTTTTGCCATCTTTAAAATGAATAAGTTCTCCAGCTTTTTCAGTAATTAACATAGCGCCATCAGGCAAGAAAACCATACCCCAAGGAATATTTAGGTCTGGGACGACAGTTTCAGTCGAATAGTCAATATTTGTTGCAGCTTCGGCTTCTACAGAAGAGGTTGTGCCTACTTCGACCTGTGACTGTGCTTCTGCAATTTCAGGAGTTTCACTTTTTTTATTTTCCTTTTGACCACAAGAAGCACAAATAATGCTTAATGCTACGACGATAAGTTTTAACTGTTTCATGGCGATTAATTTTACTTTATAAAGTTAGTTATATTTTGTTTAAAACTGATAATTAATATTTAGGCCAGCATAATAGTTTATAGGATTTCCAGGGTAAAAATAGCGTGGTTGACTACCGCCAAAACCTCTAGCATTAATTAATATCTGAGAGGCATAGGCTTCGTCAAAGATATTATCTAGTCCATAGAATACATCAAATGTTAGCTTTCCTGAAAAACTTTTTCTGAAACCAACTTTTAGATTAGTCAAATTGTAACTATCGCTGTACAGACTATTACTATCTGTTATTGGCTGTCTGCCAATATGTTGGAAATTTATATTTGCATAAAAGCCGATTTCTGTGGCGAAGTCTAGTCCAGTGTTTACTATTTCAGATGGTACGCCAGTTAAATCATTTCCTGAAAAATCATTGTCGCCATCAACAAAATTTTCAAACTTATAATTGTTAAGACTATAGTTGAAGAATCCATTTAAAGTAAAACTTTCTTTATTAATTAAATTAGAGTTTAAAGAAATTTCTAAACCATCATGAAGTGTTTGTCCAGCATTTACACCAATAAACTGATCTTGTGTCGTTCGTCTTGCTACCAATAAGTTTTTGACATCCAATCTGTAAACGGATAAGTTGAATTGTAATTTGTTATTAAAAATTCCTCCACGAGTCCCAATCTCATAATTCCAACCTGTCTCTGGTTTTAATTCATTATTTATTTGTCCATTTGGCAGCAAAGTTTCTTCCAGTGAAATAGGAGAGAAGCCTTGACTAAAGCTTGTATATATGCTAACATTGTCTGAAACTAAATAGGATAAACCAATTTTAGGCGATAAAATGCCGTTAAAGTCAAATTGTCCTGATTGGTCTACATTGTTTGTAGAAGTAGGAAAATTATCTTCTAAATCGTAAGATGTTTGGTTGTAATTAAGACCAGCAACAAATGTTGTTTTTTCGGATAATTCATAATTAACTTCAAAAAATAAATTGAAGTATTTGCGATACTCTACAAAATTCGAAAGTTCATCGCCTTGAACACTTCCAGTACCAGCAGGAAAGTTTTGGTACAAGTTCTCAAATGTTTTGGATGAATAGCGGTCTTTAAAAAACTCACCACCAATTGTATATTTTAATGGCTTTTCAAGAAGTTGAAAATCTCCTATAAGTCGGCTTCTAACACCATATGCAAAGGTGTTTTCGTCTAAAACATTGAATGGTCTTGGTTCATACCCATTTCGAAATGAGGTAAAAACACTTGTAACTTGTCTAATATTTGGGTTATAAGTATGATTCCAACTTAATCCAAAAATACCACGTTGCGAATCTTCAAAACCCTGCGCCTGTGCCCAAGTAAATGCAGCAGCAGTTGGATTATTTTCAAAAGTATCTTGATTTATCGAGCTTGGTATAAATGCCTTTAAGTCGACGTAGCTCCCTAGAAAAGTTAATTCGTTTTTATCATCAATAAAGTGATTGGAAGTTAATGTAAATGTTTGTCTGTTATAATCATTATTATCTCTATAGCCATCAGAATTTGTAATACTGTAGACACCACGAAAACTATTTTTTGATATTCCGTGGTTAAAGTTTAAAGTCGATTTAAATAATCCAAAAGACCCAAAGGTTAATTCTGAATTTGTACTGGTTTCATTCAAATAAGCGTTTAGTGGATTTAGCTGGATTGTGCCACCTAAACCAGCTCCAAAAGCACTAGAAGTAGCACCTTTTGTGATATTCATTTGAGAAATTGTATTGAGTTCAAAATCTTCAATATTAGTTTCTCCGCTTCCATTAGTTAAAGGGATATCTTTAAAGTATGCTCTGATTTTAGAAGTGCCAAACAAGTTTCTAGAGCCAATTCCTCTGATAGTTAATCGATTTGTGTTTAATGCGCCACTCTGCATAAATACACCTGGAGTTCTATTCAATGCCTGAGAGATATTAATGTCGTTACCTAACTCAATTTCTTTTTGTGTAATAATATTAGTTGTGGTGACTGATTTTTTTAAAGTAGTAGGGATGTGATTGGCGTTTATAACAACTTCGTTTAATTCAGAAGGTTTAGATATTAGTTGAACTATTAAAAAATCTTCAGAGTCTATATTTATTGTAATGGTATTGTAGCCAATACTTTCAAAGAGATAATTACCCTTAGAATTGACTTCGAAATAACCAAACTCATCTGAAAACACTCGCTTTCCTTTACTATTATGTATTATTGATACGTTTGAGATTGCTATACTAGTTTGACTATCTATTACTTTTCCTTTGATTTGTGAAAACCCAGAAAAGCTAGAGTAAAATCCTATTAAAACTATTAGAGTTTTTAAAGAAAAAAAGAGTTGGTGTCTGATAATAATTTGATTTTAACAACACAAATTAACAGATATAAATCACTATCTCTTCTAAATTATTTGTTAAGGTTAAAAAGTTTTGAAATCTTAGTTGGTAAACTTTGTATTTTATCTATATTTGCACTCCTAAAATGATAACTATTCGGGGTGTAGCGTAGCCCGGTTATCGCGCCACGTTTGGGACGTGGAGGCCGCAGGTTCGAATCCTGCCACCCCGACAAAAAAAGCTGAACATCAATGTTCAGCTTTTTTTATTTGATTCTATTTATAACTTCAATTAATACGCTTATAATTTTCAGAGTACATCATGTTGCCATCTTCATCGATTTGTATTTGACTAAACTTATTTTCATCAACAACGAGTTTGTAATTAAATTCTTTTTTTTCGGCGATGACTTTGTTCATTACGCTTGATCCATATTGCATGATTTCTGTTAATGTAGAATCTGTTGCTGTATAACTGCCATAACCAAACCATTCGATAGAGTCAGTAGGCACTAATTTGCTCCACATTACCTTGTCTTTATTAAACATTTTTACTTGTCGATAACCTTCGTTGGTGTTAAAAGAGTCTGTAACCTTATTGTCTTTATAGTTATAGAAACCTATCATTTCCCAGTTGCCTTCTAATGGAGTTTGTTTTATTTCAGTCTTTATAATACTTGAGTTATCTGATTTTGGAATTGTAGATTTATCATTAGCACAAGATGAAATAAAAATTAGGAGTAATAGATAGTTGATGATTGTTTTCATTACATGTTGATTTGAAGAAGTTAATATTCAATAAGTTACAAAAAAATAAATAATGTGATTGGAAGTGATAAAATTTATGAATAAAACCATTGTTTCTGTTGATAACTTCTATGTAAGGTTTTAGGTAAAAAAACTACTTTTGTTTTGATAAAATGAATAAAATATGTCAGATACTATAGAAAGAGTAAAGTGCCTAATAATTGGCTCTGGTCCTGCAGGTTATACTGCAGCGATATATGCAGCAAGAGCAAATATGGCACCAGTTTTATATCAAGGAGAACAACCTGGTGGTCAATTGACGACAACTAATGATGTTGAGAATTTTCCAGGATACCCTGATGGGATTACTGGGCCAGAAATGATGATTCAGTTACAAAAGCAAGCCGAGCGTTTTGGAACTGACATACGTCACGGTTGGGTTGATAAAGTTGATTTTTCTGGAGATTTGCATAAAGTTTGGATTAATGGTGAAAAAGAAATCCATGCAGATACTATTATAATATCTACAGGAGCTTCTGCTAAATATCTAGGACTACCATCTGAACAAAAATATTTAAAATTAGGAGGTGGAGTTTCTGCATGTGCTGTATGTGATGGTTTCTTTTATAGAAATCAAGAAACGGTAATTGTAGGTGCTGGAGATTCTGCTTGTGAAGAAGCACATTACCTTTCAAAACTATGTAAAAAAGTGACTATGCTAGTGCGTAGAGATGAGTTTAGAGCATCCAAGATTATGGCTGCTCGAGTTCAAAATACTGAAAACATCGAAATCCTCTATAATACTGAAACAGAAGAAGTTTTAGGTGATGGACAAGTTGTAACTGGTGTTAGAGTTAAGAATAATGTCACTGGAGATGTTCATGAAATTCCAGCAACTGGCTTTTTTGTAGCTATTGGACATAAACCTAATACTGATATTTTTGAAGATTATTTAAATCTTGATGAAACTGGTTACATCATAAATGAAGTGCCAGGAACAAGCAAAACTAATGTCGAAGGTGTTTTTGTGAGTGGAGATGCTGCCGATCATGTATACAGACAGGCAATTACTGCTGCTGGAACAGGTTGTATGGCTGCTTTAGACGCAGAGCGTTATTTAGCATCAAAAGATGCTGATTTTGAAGTTGTGACTCCAACTTACAATTAGTTATATATAAAAAAAGCCGAAGAGTAATCTTCGGCTTTTTTTATGCTTTTAAAAATGAATTAGAATTAATTAAACAATCCTTTATTATTCATTTCCTTTTTTTGAAGTTTTGCAGTGTCAGAAAAGGTTTCTAAAATAATTTTTGGTTCGCCATAGACAAATGTTTCAGTGTTTCCGGAGGCATTAAGTTTAAGCTCAGTAGTTATGTTAAGCGTAGCATCACTATTACTTTCTATCAAAACATTTGCGTTTTGTATGGTGAATGCTTTACCAATAAATTTTGCTGAATTATCTAAACGTAAGGTTGAGTTTTCTGTATCACCTTCGATTGTTGCGTCTGCATTTTGATATAAATCAAAACTTGTAGTTTTACTATTTAATAATGCATCTAGTTTACTATTGTCACTCATTATAAAAGAGGAACTATCTGCTGTTATATTAAGCCTGCTTTTAGTCCTATTTGATGCAGTAAAACTAAAGTTTGTAGCTTTTAAGTTGAGGTAGGCTCTTGAATTATTGTCTATTTTAAGTTTAAAATCATTTAGTTCCATAGATGTTAAAGAGCGTAATTCTGCACTGTCGTAAAGCTCTACATCTTCAAGATTGTCGCTATAATTTACAGTTATAATAAGCTTCTTTTTTGATGTAATACGTTTAGAAGTACTAATCGATAAAGTACCATCACTAACATTTATATCTATAATTTCATGAAGATTATCATCAGCTTCAACTTCGACAGAAGATTTGCTATTGTAAGCAATTTTGACTTCAAAATCATTTTTGATAATTAAAGTATTAAAACCATCAATGTAAGTTTGTTTTACTGTAACATCTCTATTTCCTTTTATTTTTTCAGCTTTTTGTGCATAGCTAATGGATGTTAAACCAATAAGGAATACGAAAGCATAAATAACTTTATTTGCTGTCATTATATTTAGATTTAAAACTTTGATCTTTGTAATTATACGTATTTTTTGAATTCAAAGACGTTTATAAAATAAATATATACAAAAACCATCCCAAACAGTATTGTGTTTGAGATGGCTTTTATAAACTGAATTGGTATTCAGGATTGATTGGTCGATTGGTTGATTGAAGTCTAGTCTTTTCTGATACTACCTGAAACTCCAGCATTTTTATTTACTTTCTCTGGATTACCAGAATACTTAATGCTCGCTCCGCTTGTTGCGCTAGCTGTTAATTCTTTTGAGGTATTTACCGTAATGTTAGCACCACTTGTTGCAGAAACTCTAGTAGTTTGTGCTTCAAGGTTATTTGCTTTAATGTAGCTTCCGCTTGTAGATTCTGCTCTAAGGTTGTTAGTCTCACCACTGACTTTAATGCCTGCGCCACTTGTAGTTTGACAAATTAGTTTTTCGGTAGAAACGTCAGCGTTGATGTGGCTTCCGCTTGTGCTTTCTAAATCTAATTCTTCAGTTGTTAAGGTGTTTTCAACCATAACGTAAGCACCACTTGAAGTTTCGATACTATTTAAGTTTTTAACCGTTAGAATTACTTTTTTAGAACTTGATGATTTGATATTTTCATTTGACGAAATTCTTAAAATACCATTATCTTCATCTACTTCAGTAGTAATAACGTCATGTAAATTTTCATCTGCTTCTACCTTTAAAGCTACAGAGTTTCCTTGAGTTAATTCTACTTCAATACCTCTGCTTACTTTGATTCTGTCAAAATCTTCTAATATACTTCTAGTTTCAGTAATGACATTTCCGTTGCCTGAAACTCCAGGTCCAAAATTAATGTCAAAGTTGCAGGACGTCATAAAAAGTGCTACGATACCAGCTGCGATAATTC
The DNA here is from genome assembly GCF_002163855.1 of Winogradskyella sp. PC-19. Classification (NCBI taxonomy): domain Bacteria; kingdom Pseudomonadati; phylum Bacteroidota; class Flavobacteriia; order Flavobacteriales; family Flavobacteriaceae; genus Winogradskyella; species Winogradskyella sp. PC-19. The sequence goes on from NZ_CP019332.1 coordinate 2,845,190, forward strand.
TTGCTAATGTGCTCATGATTGTTTGTTTAATTGATGATTTATTGTTTGGTAGCTTTTTCTACCATTTTTCCATTTTGGTTGACTATTATTTCTCTAGTTTCACCATTTTTATCTAATATAAATTCAAATACTAAAGGTGCTTTAGGGTGTGCAAATTTATTTTTTGCTATTGCTGTTAATGTGGTCTCTAGACCTTCTGCTTTAATAAATAGTTTGTTATTTTCTAATTTAATGATAACATCTCCACTATATTGGGCTTTATAATTACCACTATATTTCACCAACAGTTCTTTGGATACAGTAACTTCTTCTATGCTTTGTACAACTTCTTTTGAAACGTGATTGTAACTAATCACACGTTTTATTTTCCACACGTTATTTTCTAAAATCCATAAGTGCGAAAACAATGCGTAATTATTACTTTTCTCATAAGTCATAGTTTTATCTGGCGAAAAGAAATGTTTTCCATTTTGCAAAGCACCATAAAGCGTATCGTTGTTATATAGCGGAAATACTTCTAAACTTCCTTCTACAAGGAAACGATAAGGTTTTTCTGTATTGTTTGGCTTGCAAAGTCCATTTTTCATTACAGAAATAAATTCTGCTTTAGAATTTGTTATTCCACTTTTATCATGGTAAAACTCTAAATCGTCAAACATTAATTTTGCACTTTTCTCGATTTTACATTTATTGAATCCTACTTTAAAGAGTATGCTATCATTTGATTTTAAAGTTTTAAAAAGCTCTGAATTTTTGTTTACTTGCGCAAATGCAATATCGGAGTTGATTAGTAATCCGATAATGCATACTGCAAGTAATTTGATTGATTGATTCATTTTTGATTGATTCGTTTTTTAAAACAGTTCAAATATCTAAAAGATGATAGGTTGATTGAATTTTAAATACCTGAACTGTTGATTGATTGGTCTGAATTGTTAATTATCGTTTTTTGATTTGATTTCTACACCGTTTTTGTCATCTATTTTTACTTGAATATCCGAACCGTTTGCCTTGATGCCATCCGAATCTATTTTTAGTTTTACGCTATCTCCAGTTTTTATGACGATGCCTTCTTCAGAATTAATTTTCAATGATGTCTTGTCATTATTACTAAAGTTTGTGGACTTACTTTCATTGACTTCATTGTACTCGCAGTCCAAGCATTCAACTTCGTTTTGTTTTACTTTTAGATACTTACCGTAGTTAGTATTGTATATGATACTATTATAACTTCGATATGTTCTTCTGATGTATCTACTTAAATCTTTGTCGACTATTAGCGTGCTGCCTTCTGGCAAATAGACAATAATACGGACTTGTTGTTCACTATATTTATTGTCTACATCTGTGGTATGGTAGGCTTCAAGTTTCAATTCTTTATTAGCAAATCCATAACTATAATTTATGTTGTCTGCACGTTCTTTAGCTACTCTGTAACTACTACCGCTAGCTTCTTTGACAATTGTAATTTTTGCAACAGAATCTGTTGTTGAATAGACTATCAGTTTAATATCGTTTGATACAATTTTCCGACCTTCATCGTCTTCAATCAGTTTAAAATTATTGTGATTTCTATAATAGTAATTATCATAGCGGTCGTATCCAGCTACACTAATTTTTAAAGTATCATTAGCTGTAATACTAAGTTCTTTTTTTGAAACAGTTTCTGCATCAAAAGCATGCTCTGAGGCTTGTTTAATTCCTGTAACTATTAACCCTAAAATTGAAATAATCCATAATCCTAGTAATGTGAATTTTGCTGGATTCCCAATAGATTTCAAATTATTCACTAATATTTTTAATCCTAAATAAAATAGAAAGAAAAACGGAATACCAATAGCTAAAAACAAAAGCAGTGACATTAACCAAATTGGAATATTAGCAGCATTACCAATCTCTAAAAAATCTATTCCAGGGAAATGAATAACATCTGTAACTCCAACTGTAAAAAATCCTACTAATAAAGCAATTAATGTACTAACACCAACTATAATCATTATAATCCCAAAGAATTTTGCGAAAATCTTAAGAAAGAACATAATTATGTCTCCGATAGTCTCAAAGAAGTTGCGAGATTTATTTTTTAAGCGATTACTTTGCTTATCAAAATCGACACTTTTTACTGTTTCAGAAATATTATCTGCAACGTTTTCAAACCCTTCTTTTAGGTTATCACTGTGTTTTTTGAAATCTACATTTTTTAGCTTATCAGAAACGCTATCAAAACCGTCTTTAATTTTTTTTTCGATGTTACTGATGTTTACAGCTTCTCCGGTCATTGTTAACTTTTCGGCAGTCGTTTTTGCCTCAGGTATTAATGCCCAACAAATAAGATATATGATAATGAATGTTCCTCCAGAAAGGAATGTAAATAACACCCATAGTAAACGTACCCAAATCATATCTATGCCTAAATAATGGCTAAAACCTGATGCTACACCACCAACGTAAGAGTTGTCTGTGTCTCTGTATAAGGTTTTATTCGGACCTGATTTGGTTTGTCTTTTTTGTTGTGGCTCGTCTTCAAATATCTCGTCATCAACCAAGTAGTCTTCTGGTTGCCCCATTATGGTAATCACCACGTCTACGAGTTTAACACCCACAACTTGTTTATCATTTTGTATACGTTCGCTAAATAATTCTGCGATACGTGCTTCGATATCAGAAATAATTTCTGAACGACCTTGAGAGTCTGTAAATGAACGTTTTATAGCCTCAAGATAGCGCTGTAACTTAAGATATGCATCTTCATCAATATGGAAGAATATCCCTGCTAAATTTATATTGACTGTTTTATTCATTTTTTTGGTGTTTTTGTACTTGTGACTAGGTTAACTGCGTTTTGTAATTCACTCCAAGTAGTGTTTAACTCTTTAAGAAATAATTTTCCTGTTTCTGTAAGACCATAATATTTTCTTGGTGGTCCTGAGGTTGATTCTTCCCAGCGATAATTGAGAAGACCTGCATTTTTTAATCTTGTTAATAGCGGATATATCGTCCCTTCTACAACAAGCATTTTTGCGTCTTTTAGCGTGCCTAGAATCTCTGCAACGTAAGCGTCTTCATCCTTTAGAATGGATAAAATGCAGTATTCTAAAACGCCTTTTCGCATTTGTGCTTTTGTGTTTTCTATCTTCATATTCTTATGAGATTAAATTTTAATAAACTGTTCATTTTTTGATTGATTTGATTTTTATACTGAAAATAAATTCAGCATAGATTGATGAAATTATTTTAAAAACTTGATTGTTAATGGGTACTGAAACTCTTTTCCGTCTCTTGCGGAAAGGCTGGCTTTTACAATTAAGGCCAACTCGATTAAGAAGCCCAAAAAAGCTAAAACACCTAATCCACCTGTTATATAGAGTAGAGGTGATGGTTTACCAATATTAATATGAAAATCATAAAAACCACTGAAATTGATAAAATCAATACCATTAAAAACCTTAAAGATGAAAAACGGAATACTTATCGTACCAATAATTAGGGCATATAGTAAAACACTTATCTGAAAGTTTATTGCTTGCTTACCGTGCTTATCTACAAAATCTGATTTTTCTTTATTAACCTGCCATAAAACGATTGGTCCAATAAAGTTTCCAAAGGGTATTAAAAATCTTGAAAAGGTCGATAAATGTATAAACGTGGCAATATTTTTATGGTGGTCTGTCGTCATGATTTAAAAGTATATAATAGTTTCTTATGCAAATATATGTCTTTAAAAAGGTATTATGTTACGCATGGTACTAAAAATTAACACTTTATTAACATTTTAGATTAGGCTAAAATGATGGTTGTCTTAGTAATAACAATGGCTTCAGAGTAAGTCTCTTAAATGTAATAACTGTAGTTGATAATAAATTACCTTTTAAGATATAGATGTTCTCTTATTAAAAAGAGAGCTATTGTAGCAAAAATTAAGAGTAGTAATAATAACATAATAAAGTGAACTATATTAATATAACAGTCAAAATCTCAAAACACCTACCAATGATAAGTTCACTTGTATTAAATGTTTATATTGCTATAACTATTATTAAAATTTAAAATATTTTATAGATGAATATTACGCCTTCAAAACTCAATAAGTTTATAATGTTTAAGCTACCTGCAGCATATTTTACAGGAGTAAGAACAACATATCTAGATGATGTTAAGTGTATAGTTAGTGTAAAGCATCGTTGGATCAATCAAAACCCCTTTAATTCTATGTTTTGGGCAGTACAAGGCATGGCAGCAGAGCTTACAACGGGTGCATTAGTCATGAAAAAAATAAAAGAAAGTGGTAAAAAAGTATCAATGTTAGTTGCTAATAATAATGCATCATTTACAAAAAAGGCAACAGGTAGGATTACATTCGAATGCTCTGAAGGTTACAAAATCGACGAGACTATTAAAAAAGCCATAGAGACAAAAGAAGGACAAACAGTTTGGCTTAATGCTAAAGGTGTAAATAATGAAGGAGTTGAAGTGTCTAATTTTAATTTTGAATGGACATTAAAAGTTAAGAGTTAATAATTTTTGTAACAAAACCTCAGTGAATTCAACATATAGTTAATCAACAAAAAACAATCAATAAAATGACAGCACACGAAATTGACTATCGTATTTACGGAGAAGAAATGCAATATGTAGAAATAGAACTAGACCCGCAAGAAGGTGTTATTGCAGAATCTGGTAGCTTTATGATGATGGACGATGGTATTAAAATGGATACCATTTTTGGAGATGGCTCACAGAAAGATAAAGGCTTTTTAGGAAAAATATTAGGCGCAGGAAAACGAATACTTACTGGTGAGAGCCTTTTTATGACAGCGTTTTATAACGACTTAGTTGGTAAACGTAATGTGTCATTTGCATCTCCATATCCGGGAAAAATCATTCCTATTGACCTAACAGAGTTTGGTGGTAAGTTTATTTGTCAAAAAGATGCATTTTTATGCGCAGCAAAAGGCGTAAGTGTTGGTATTGAATTCTCAAAAAAATTAGGAAGAGGCTTGTTTGGAGGCGAAGGTTTTATTATGCAAAAGTTAGAAGGCGATGGTATGGCATTTGTTCACGCTGGCGGAACAATGGCCGAGCGAACATTAGAAGCAGGAGAAACAATGCGAGTAGATACTGGTTGTATTGTTGGTTTTACCCAAGATGTCAATTATGATATTGAATTTATTGGTGGGATTAAAAATTCCATTTTTGGAGGCGAAGGTTTGTTTTTTGCAAAGCTAGAAGGTCCAGGAAAAGTATATATTCAATCATTGCCTTTTAGCCGATTAGCTGATCGTGTGATTGCGTCTGCTCCAAAATCTGGAGGAAAAGGTAGGGGAGAAGGTAGTATTCTTGGTGGGCTTGGTGATTTATTGGATGGAGATAATCGATTTTGATTATTTAAAATTATATAAGTTTTAAAAAAAGGTTGCGTAAAAAACGCAACCTTTTTTAGTTCTGATCATCTAGCTTATATGAACCAAAAAAAAATGCAATGAGAAATTTTACTAAACTATTTAGATTTTTAGGAACCTATTATTTGTTCTATTATTTGATTATTAATGTACCAGATTTCAGCTTAAAACATGCTAATAATTAGTTGTTAAATAATCTCAAGGTTTTTTCTTAATTGAGATTAAACACTTATAGTAAAATATAAATTCAAAAAAATAACATTATGAAAAGAATAAATAAAATAATATTTATCGGGCTATTAGTATTATTAACGGGTTGTAACGACGCTATTGATATAGACCAGCCAGGTAGACTGAGTGCGGCGAACGCATTCAGAACTGTTACTGATTTAGAAAACGGTATTTTGGCTTTATACGGTCAATTAGATACCACTCCAGAGATTGCATTATCGTCTAATTTTACAGATGAGCTAGCAATAGGATTTGATTCTGGTGGGCAAGGATTTGCCTTGTACGACTTTGTATTAAATGCAGGTAGTGTAGCCGCTTCTAACTTCTGGGTACGTAACTATGCAATAAACAACAGATGTTCAGTGCTTATTGAAGCTGCAACTAACATTACGCCAGATGCTGCTGATTTAGCTGATTATAACAATGCTTTAGCTCAAGCTCATTTTATCAGAGCATATGCAAATTTTGAGTTGTTATTATATTTCAGTCCAGACCCAACAAACGATGCAACTTTAGCTGCTCCAGTTGTGGATTTTGTACCTGGTTTAAGTTTCCAACCACTACGTGATACTACAGGTGCTTTATGGGATTATATCAATGCTGATTTAGCCATTGCTGAATCAGGATTAGTCGATCAGTCTAACCCTACGTTTGCTTCTAAAGATGCAGTTAGAGCTTTTAGAGCTAGAATTGCATTAACTAGAGGAGATTATCCAACAGCTCAAACATTAGCTAATTCATTATTATCTAGTTATGGTTTAGCAGATACAACTCAGTATACAAACATGTGGTTTGATAATGATAATACTGAAATCATTTGGAAAATGGAGCGTGTATTAAACGATGGTTTTGATGGACAAGGAGCCACAGGTTCAGTAAACGCAGGCGGATGGGCAGGAGCTCGTTTTGCATTTGTTAACGCAACATTAGAAGGTGGACCTTATTTTGAAATGGACAGAAGTGTATTTGATGAATTATCTCCCAGCACTCCAGGTGTAGCAAATGGAGGTGATGTAAGATATGATGTAATGGTATCACCAACATCTATAATTAGTCCAGATTATCAAAATGATCCAGACCCAGTAAACAATGATGTTTTAGTTATCCAAAAATATCCTGGATCACAAGGTCGTCCATTAATGAATGATTTAAAAGTATTTAGATCATCGGAGATGTTATTGATTGCTGCAGAGGCAAGAGCATACCAAAGTGATTTTACAGGTGTACAGACTTTATTACAGCAATTAAGAACTGCTAGATTTGGTTCAGCACAAACAGTAGCACTTCCTTCTTCAGTTTCGGAAGCTGTAGGTGCAGTATTGGATGAAAGAAAGATAGAGTTGGCTTATGAAGGTCATAGATATAAAGATTTAAAGCGTTCGGGTGTAGCTGGCGGTAGAGGTATTAACAGAGATCCTATAGCATGTGGTATCCAGAGTGGAGCATGTACATTAGCTGCTAGTGATTTTAGATTTACATTACCAATTCCTATTGTAGAGATTAATGCTAATCCAGCTATAGGAGCAGAGCAAAACCCTGGCTACTAGTTGTAATTACTTTCTGTAGAATTACAAAATATAAGCGGAATTTCTTCAGTAAGATTTTTCGCTTATTTTTTGTAAAAAGTTATTAAAAAATTAAGAATATTCTTTGATGTGATAAGGGTTAACAGTTACTAAGCATGATTGCAAATTTTGATAATTTTTGGATAACTAGAATCGTTTTTAACTTTTGTCTATCGAGATTTTTAACATAAGAAGCTGTTAATTTTTGTATTGCAAATATAAAAGTGAAGTATTTTTTTTCTAAATTTAGGTTTAATTAAAATTAAGCCTATTGAATAAAGCTACCTTTCGTTTAACCTTAAAACCCCTATTATAATTATGGCGAGAGCAATGTTCGAGTACACCAAGACTGTACTCAATAAGGTGAGTTTTGATACTACTCTTTTTTGTAAAGAAGTAGAAAAAGCCGTAAAACGCTTATTACCATATGAATTAGAAGAATTACGGATATTTATTCAAAACTTAATACATCAAAATCCAGATTTAAATCAATGTATGATTTATCTAAAAGCATAAAAAATGCGACTTTATAGTCGCTTTTTTCTATCTTATTTTGATAACGGGCTTATAATTTCTACATTCTGAAAAGCGATAGCTCCTCTAATGATTCCTGAAATTACGTTATGCATAGCATCTATAATTTGCATCTTTAGTTCACTTTTGTGATAAATGATACTGACTTCTCTAGCTGGCGATGGTTCAGTAAAGTGCCTAAGGTTGTGGCTTAGTTTCTCTCTAAAATCCATAGTGTGTAAATAAGGTAAAAGTGTCATCCCTAGACCTTCGTTCGATAGTTTAATTAGGGTCTCTATACTTCCACTTTCTAGCTGAAAGCCATCTTCTGTTTGGTCTTTGAAAGTTTTACAAAGGTTAAGCACACCATCTCTAAAGCAGTGACCATCCTCGAGCAACAGCATATCTTCAATATCTAAATCTGAAACCTCTATCTTTTTTTTGTCTCTAAGACGATGATTTTCTGGAATATATGCTACAAATGGTTCGTAATAGAGAACACGTTCCTTTATTGTTTCGTTTTCTAAAGGTGTGGCAGCAATAGCAGCATCTAAATGACCATCATTTATACGCGCCAAAACTTCATCAGTAGTTAATTCTTCTATTTTTAATTTTACCTTCGGATATTTTTTTATAAAATTTTTCAAAAACATTGGAAGTAAAGTAGGCATTACTGTTGGTATAATACCTAGCCTAAATTCGCCTCCAATAAAACCTTTTTGTTGGTCTACAATATCCTGAATACGTTCTGCTTCATTAACAATATTCCGAGCTTGAAACACTATTTTACGACCTACATCAGTAAGTTCGATAGGCTTTTTTCCTCTATCAAATATTATGACGTCTAATTCGTCTTCTAACTTTTGTATTTGTGTACTTAAAGTTGGTTGTGTTACAAAACAGCTCTCAGCAGCTTTGGTGAAGTTCTTATGCTCTGCAATAGCAAGTGTATATTTTAGTTGGGTGATTGTCATATGAATCGATTTAGACTATAAAAGTATTAAAACTATTCATAAAATCTATCAAGTGCTAATGTAATTATTTATTAATTTTATGACATTAAAACAAACAAATATGACACTAAATAGTATAGGATTAGATACAGGAAAAACAAAAGCTTTAGCAAAAGATTTAAACCAGCTACTAGCTAATTTTCAATTATATTATCAAAACTTAAGAGGTATTCATTGGAATATTAAAGGTCGAGCTTTTTTTGATTTACATGTAAAGTTTGAAGAATTATACACAGATGCAAACCTAAAAGTTGATGAAATCGCAGAACGTATTTTGACGCTCGGAGCAACGCCACTGCATACTTTTGATGATTATACTAAAGCTGCAAAAGTACCAGTTGGAAAAAACATAAGTAAAGATATCGATGCGGTTCAGTTAATTGTAAATTCGTTGACGGAGTTATTAAAAATTGAACGTCAGATTTTGAATAAGTCAGATGTAGCCAACGATGAAGGTACAAACTCTATGATGAGTGATTTCATAACCGAACAAGAAAAGACGGTTTGGATGATGAAAGCTTGGTTAGGAGAAACCGTATAACTTTATATTTATAACTAAAAAGGGACTATTTAATAGTCCCTTTTTTGATTGATGATTTATATTCTTAGAAACGGATATTAATTTCTAAATCTTTATCGGCTACATTAAATTTAGCATCTGCGAAACTAGGTGGGCCAAAATTCATAACATTGTTTGATGCACCATAAGCTTCTAATGGCATTCCGTTTTCTCTAAAATCCATTTTACCGTTGTTGTTAGCATCATGGTTTCCAAGTACTGCATACTCTCCTGGTTTTACGTTTTCAAAAGTGATAGTTATTTTATTATCCTCAATTTTTGAACTTTTTGCTTGTATTGGAGCTGCTTTCATAAAAGTGTTCTCTGAGTGTAAAGCCATTGCTACAACACCGTTGTTGTTAGCTACGTTATCTACAGTTACAGTAATTGTAATACCATCTTGTGCAAAAGTTAATAAAGAAGAAAATGCTAAGGCGATTGTTAAGATTAAATTTTTCATGATTGAGTTTTTAATGGTTTGTTTGTTATTGATGATTCAAATATCCAACTAAACAACTACCAACCAGAATTCTTTTTACCGAACTGTATTTTTTTTATGACGAACTGTGATTTTATATAAAAAGTAAAATTTATAACAAGCCTCTAGCTTTAACCTCAAGATATTTATTAATGGTATTGATGGTTAATTTTTCGGGTGGAGTTAAAATACTTTGAATACCATGTTTTTGAAGTTCTTTAACCATCAAGCGTTTTTCGAATGCAAATTTTTCAGCAATGGTTTTGTGGTAGATAGATTGTAAATCTTCGGCATTAGCATTTATAATTTCATCTAATTCAGTGTTTTCAAACAAAATAACAACCAACATGTGCTTTTTTGAAATACCTTGTAGATATGGCATTTGACGTTTTAAAGCACTTAAATGTTCAAAATTAGTATATAATAATACCAAGCTGCGATGTGTTACTTTACGTTTTAATTGCGCGAATAACAATCCATAATCGCTATCTGTAAATTGTGTATTGATGTTGTATAGTGTTTCTAAAATACGATTGAGATATGTTAGTTTATTTACAGCAGGTATAAAGGATTCAATCTTTTTTGAAAAAGTTATCATACCAACTTTATCATGCTTTTTGAGTGCAACATTACTAAAAGCTAGAGTAGAATTTATAGCATAGTCCAATAACTTCAAACCATTAAAAGGCATCTTCATCACACGACCAGAATCTATGATAGAGTAGATGGGTTGTGATTTTTCGTCTTGGTATTGATTAACCATTAATTGAGCATGCTTGGCAGTAGCTTTCCAATTTACGGTTCTAAAATCATCACCTCTGACATACTCCTTTATTTGTTCAAACTCTGAGGTATGACCTATACGTCTTATTTTTTTGAGACCAATTTCACTTAGTTTATTGCTAATGGCTAAGAAATCGTACTTCTGCATTTGAATGATTGACGGATAAACCATAACCATTTGCCTGTTTTGAAACTGATATTTTCGTTTTATGATTTTCAGAATTGAAGATACATAGATATTAAGGTGACCAAAATAGTATTCGCCTCTATCAACAGGTCTTACTAGATATTCAAAATCATGAGTCTGTTTTGGGTTTAGTTCTGTTTTGTATGAAAAGTCACGTTTTTGAAATTGAATTGGTAACTCGTCAATGACATCTATAACTGCTTTGAAACCATATTGGTTTTTAACGGTAATTGGCACAGGATTATTATCGCTATTACTAAACTTATCTGGCAATATTCTACGAGCTGAAACACCTTCTTTGCTGCTGTATAGCATCATAAGGTCAATTAATAATAGAACTGCAATTATTATTGTAATTATCCAAGCCAATGAAAAGAATCCCGAAAACCAATAGCTTAAAATAAAGCATACTGAAGCCAACGCTATGTATATGTAGAATTGCTTGTGGATATATAGGGATTTAATAAATTTCATTGCTTCTTCTAATTCTTTGACCTATCGTGGTACTTCAACAGATTGAACAATCATTTCTACAACATTCTCGGTTATCATGCCTTCCATTTCACGCTCAGGAGTTAGAATAATTCTATGATTTAATACAGGGTTTAAGGCTTTTTTTACATCTTCCGGTATTACAAAATCACGGCCATTAATTGCCGCAAATGCTTTTGCAGTATTCAAAATAGCGATGGATGCTCTAGGCGAACCACCTAAATATAAGTGCGGATGGTTTCTTGTTTTTGATACAATTTCAGCGATATATTGTATGATTTTTGGCTCTACTATTACCGATTGTGTTTTGGATTTGTAATCAGCAAGAGATGCTACATCTAAAACTGCACTAATAGACGTTTGTGGTGATTCCCCTTTGCGTTCGTGATGAGATGTAATAATTTTCACTTCCTCTTCAAGCGATGGGTAATCAACTTTTATTTTAAATATAAAACGGTCTAATTGTGCTTCAGGCAACGCATACGTACCTTCTTGTTCAATAGGGTTTTGAGTTGCTAAAACCATAAAAGGGTCACTGAATTTATATGTGGTACCGTCGATAGTTGCCTGACGCTCTTCCATTGTTTCAAAAAGTGCAGCTTGAGTTTTTGCGGGCGCACGATTAATCTCATCAATCAGAACAATATTGGAGAAGATAGGACCTTTTTTAAATTCAAATTCCGATGATTTCATATTTAAAACAGAAGTTCCTAAAACATCACTAGGCATTAAATCTGGTGTAAACTGAATACGACTAAAGTCTGTTTTTAAAACTTTGGCAAATAGTTTTGCAGTCACTGTTTTTGCAATTCCGGGTACGCCTTCAATTAAAACATGTCCGTCAGCTAATAACGCAACGATAAGGAGTTCTACAAAATTATCTTGACCAATGATAACTTTTCGAAGTTCAGATTTTATGCCATCTACTGCGTTTTTTAAGCCTTCTAAAGAAATTCTGTTATTAAAATCTAAATTGTTATTTTGTGTTTCGTTTATTTCTTCGTTTTCCATTGGTTATGGGATTTAAAAGTTTCTATTAAGGTATTTAGCCTTTCTAATTGTATGTTGTTTATTGCTGATTGTTGCTGAAGACTTTCTATATAACTAAAAAGTTGCTCGGTATCTTCAACTGAGTTATTACTTCTAGCAGCAAGATTTTTTATGAATTCTGGATTTATTTCAGAGGTCATTAAAAACATATGATTTCTGATGTATTCCAAAAAATGCTGAATTTTATGCTCTGCAATTTCTTTGTGTTTGCTGCTTTCATAATACATGTTTGCAATAGTTCGTGTAAAATCTATGGATTGATTTTTTAAAGGTTTTATAATGGGAATGGCGCGTTGTTTTCGTTTTCCTTCAAAAATTATATATACCAAGACGCCTATTAAAACTAGGTAATAAGCCCATTTAAGCTCTTTGGTGTTCAAAAATAAATACATAGGTGACGTGTAGAATTTTTTTCCAGATTTATAGTGTTGGTCTACATAAATTGGTTGATTAGTATCCAAATAAGATAACAGTCCTGCAGTGTAATTCTGGTTAGGAGCTTCTAATATAAAATAGTTTGTAAAGGTCTGCGGAAAAGTACTTAGAATAATTTGTCCATCACCAAAAGGCTGCTTTATAACGTTTATTAAAGGCGTATTTGCGGAGTCTTTTTCTATTCCAAATTTTTCTATAACGCCAATCACTTTCGTATTAAGTGTATCAATCTTTGTAAAATGAAATAGCGTAGAAGCTTTGCTGACCTTATACTTATTATCACTTAAATTTGAATTTACATGTTGGAGTTGAAACTTGTTTTCAAAATTATTAAAAATGTTAACTGATTCTGTTTCTAGATTTAGGGTGTCTAGTAATTTATACTCAAAATCTACGGCAGAGACAAGTAGTGTATTCCCTTCTGAAGTCCAGTCGAGAAGACTTTCTAATTCTGCTTCGCCAAAGTTTATGCCGCCGTTATAAAAAAGATAAGTACCTTTAATATTATTTTTTTTTAGATATTCATATGGAGGTCTATCTATAGTAACAACTAAGTCTGAAATTTTTTTTAATTGCTCTGTAAACACATAACTACCATAAGGAATTTTATGATGTGTTGCATACGACGGAAACCAATTAATGTCTTTGGGTTTTGTCATCTCAAAAACTACAAGTGCAACAACTGTAAGTAGAATTAGACCGATATATATTTTTCCGCGTTTACCCAATTGTTATAGTTTTGTTTAAAGATTCAAATGGCAATTTTAAGCTTTCAAATTTTACGGCATCAATATTAAACTCACCATACCAAACATAATCGTAGATTTTAGTAATATTTTCAAAATCTGGTTTATAATATGTATTGTCGAGCTCGGTAATATAATCTTCATTAGTTTTTTGTGGTTGCCATTCTATATTATCTGTTTCTGTTAGCTTTTTTAGAGCTAATAAATAGTAGTATCTAATGGCGAGTCTATAGTTTTTTTGTTTGATTGCTTGATGAATTAGAGCATCTATATCTTCGTTTTTAATGATTTGCTCTTCTTCGGAATAGGATATCTGCCCTTTTTCTTGTTGCTTACCAATAATATTATTCGAGTTTACTTTTAAAAAAAATCTTATTAATAAATAAATTAAAATTGCAAGAAGTAAATACGGTAAAACTCTAAAAATAAAATATAAGAATCCAGTTACTGAGCCTATACCAAATATAGATTCCCAGAATTGGCGTAATAAATTTCTTAGCCAACGTACAAACTTGTCAAAAATGTTTTCTTCTTTTTTAACTTCGGTATAGTTAAACTCTTCATCTGCTTTATAGGTTTCTAAATCCTTTTCAGAGATAGTTTGCTTTTCTATATTAGAATCATCATAATAGTCAGGTCGAATTTCCTCTTGGGAGAATGCCAAAAAGTTAATTGAAAACAAAAAAACTATTATAATTATATAGCGCATTTACTCTTCTATTTGTCCAATATTACTTATGCGCTGGTAAGTGCCTGTGAAATTTCTTTTTTCGTTAAGATGAAAGTAAAGAAACGCACTAGCTACGATAAGAACAAGATTCAATAATATTGAAAATAAATTTGAAATCACATTTATCAAAATATACACTGGGTCTTGAAATGTATTAAGGCTTTCCGGATCAATTTCACCTGATAAGATACCAGTTTTTAAATAAGTATATATTGCAGCCGGAACCGAAAAAACCATACTCAAAACATATATGAGTATAAAGAGAACTATTATAGTTCCAATTGATAGCCAAAAATCTTCATTTATCAAATCGTAGCCATAACTGTATGAGCTAGATGCGCCACGTCTACCTTCAAAAACATATATACTAAACACAATAAACATAGGCACCATGACATACAAAACTGGGAAAAAACAGAGCAGCATGGCAACAAAAAGCGTCAAGTATTTTAAAAAACCAAGCCCGAGATAACCCCAAAACGTTTTTGATACATTGTGCTTTATCTCTTGTACATTAACTTCACCAGAGTTTTTGATGTAAGATTTTATGTAATGTAAAGCAGAAGAGCTTACAAATATTAGAGCTATAACCATGGATACCATGTAAGCTAGCGCAGCTAAAAGTAAAAAACCAAGATTGTTAAATCCAAAATCAGTACCACCATAAACATCAAAACTAAGTATGTCACCAGCATAATATGTGTATGTAGACATTGCCACGAGAAATAATACTAATGCAGGTCCAGAGATAGTTAAAATTGTCTTTAGAAATGGCTTAAATTCATTTCGTATAAAACCAAAAGTATCTGATAATAACAATCCAAAATCGCGTTGTTTTTTAAATTCTATATAGTTTTTATTCATTAGTCTTTAATTAATTGATTCTAGCTGAATTTCGTTTTTGTTAATACTAACTTGGTCTAATCTTCGCTGTAATTTTATAGGATAAAAAACGTAATACCATAAGATTAGAGCAAGTGAACCTCCGATTATGAGTATGGCTAGCCAATCTGGCATCTCAGTATGTCTCGTTACAAAACCTTCCAGAAAACCAGCAATAATAAAAAACGGGATGGTACTTATTAAAATTTTAAGTCCGTTTTTTACGCCACGTTTGAAAGATTCAAGGCGTGTGTAAGTACCTGTGAATAATATGCCATTACCTAAAACCAAACCGGCACAACCTGCTATTACAATTACTGAGATTTCAATAGTACCGTGAATCCAAATAGTACGTGCAGATTCCCAAAGTAATCCTTGGTCGTAAAAGAAGTACTGAAAACTTCCAAGCATTATACCATTTCGCATCATAATGAAAAGGCTACCAATACCAAACATAATTCCGTAAGCAAAAGCAAAAAGTGCTACTTTAATATTGTTAAGTGTAATACCAAGAAACATATTAAACTCACCTTGTTCTTTGTAAACTGCCATTGGATCACCCTTTTCAATATTTTCGAGTGTCATATTTACATAACCATCGCTTAGCCCAAAGGTTCTTACAAAATCACCGTCACTAGCAGTAGAATATGCGCCAACAAAAACGAAAAAGGAAAAGGTTAAAAAAGCTATTAGTAATTCGCGATGATGCTGACGAAACATCAATGGAAATTCTGTTTTAAAAAATGAGAATAATCTATTTTTAGACTCCTTTTTTGTTTTATATATCAGTTGATGAGCCTTTGAACCCAACTGGTTTAGATAGCGTTCTGTATTACTGTTTTTATAGAAAGTCTTTGCATAACTGAGATGGTCAGTAATCTCAATGTATATATCAGAAAGCAAATCTGGGTCAATATTGGTTTTATTTGAAATAACATTTTCAAATTCTAACCATTTATCTTTATTTTGCTTTACAAAAGCAGCTTCGCGCATGCAGTCATTCTTTAGGCTACCAAAGAAAAGAAAATATGAATGAATTTCAAATAGAAACTGCCCAAAATGTAGGCATTAATCAAAACGTCGCACATATAGGTGACCGTATGCTTGCTTATCTTTTAGATAGTATTGTAATATTAGCTTACACAATATCGATTTATTTGTTATTGGCTGCGTTAGATTTAGATTTTGGTGACCTATGGGCAATCTATCTATTGGTTTCATTACCAGCGTTTTTGTATTACGTATTACTTGAAACTTTTTGGGATGGAAAAACTGTTGGAAAATTCGTTATGAAAACTCGTGTCGTTAAAATTAATGGATCTAAACCTAGTTTTGCAAATTATTTTGTGCGTTGGATTTTGAGAATTATTGATGTAGTAATGACTTTAGGTGGTTTAGCAACCTTAATGATATTAATAAAAGGAAATGGACAGCGTATTGGAGATATTGCAGCCGGTACAACAGTTATTAGTGAAAAAGTAAAAGTATCTATTGATGATACTATAATGAAAGATTTGCCACTAGATTACATGCCAACTTACAGTCAGGTTACTGTGTTTAACGATACAGATATACAAACTGTAAAAAACTTATACGACGAAGCTATTTATAAAGGCAACCACAATATTGTATTAAATATTAGTGCTAGACTTCAAAAGGTGATGCAGGTTGAAACTAAAGAAACTCCAATTAATTTTATAGCTACTGTAATAAAAGACTATAATTACTACACTCAAAACATGTAATCTATGTTTATCCAAGCCATAGACATCTTAGGAACTATAGCTTTTGCTATATCTGGTGTATTAGTAGCCATGAATAAAAAAATGGATGCTTTTGGCGTATTTATTATTGCGTTTGTCACTGCTGTTGGTGGTGGTACGTTAAGAGATGTTCTTATAGGTGCAACACCTGTTTTTTGGATGACGGATATGACATTTATAACAGTTATTTCTGCAGCTGCATTTTTTGCTGTGGTCTTCAGAAAGTATATCAGACACTTACGTAGATCTTTATTTTTATTCGATACTATTGGTATAGGGTTATATACGGTTATTGGCATCGAAAAAGGCCTAGCTGCAGACTTAAATCCAGTAATTTGTATTGCTTTAGGGACAATGTCAGCTTGTTTTGGTGGTGTTATACGAGATATTTTGTGTAACGAAATACCTGTAATTTTCCGAAAAGAAGTCTATGCATCGGCATGTATCATAGGTGGTTTGACGTATTTTTTAATGCTTCAATTTTTAGAAGAACGAAACTATTTGTTTTTGATTGCTGGAGCAGTTGTTATTATTGTACGCTTACTGGCCGTAATTTTCAAAGTAAGCTTACCCAGTTTGTATAAATCAAAAACTTAGCCTAGACACTTTCTCCAAAAGTCAATAAATTACTATCTGGGTCTAATATGGCAAACTCCTTTTGTCCCCAAGGTTTGGTTTGCAAAGACCCATTTGGATGAATAGTAATATTATTATCTAATAACGATTTGTAGTAATCTTCAATATTTTCTACTCGTATGTAGATTTGTCCATAATTCTCTTTTGGATTTAGTGTTTTAAATTCAAAAAAATGGAGTTCTATATTGTCTTTTTTTAGCATCAAATATTCCTTGTAATCAACGTCTCCTAATTCTTTAAAACCAAGTTTGTTTATATAATAATCTTTGGTTATTGCTTTATTACGCATTGGTAATTTCGGGTGAATATCTGCTAGCATAGATAACGTGTTCGTGTATGGTTTCGTTGCGTGGTTAAGTAACTAATTTAGCAAACAAATCACAGATAGAAAATTCCAGCGAAATTTTAGTAATTCGCTAGTGACTTAGAAATAAACTATTATGCTTTGTAGTGACAAAAGTCATGAAAAAATAATACCAAGTTGAGTAAATTTAATAAATATAAAAGCAAAAAAAATGTGGAAATATATATTAGCTTGGTTTCCAATGATTCTCGTTGCGATTGTCAACGGATTGTTTCGTGAGAAATTTTTAAAAGACCATTTGAATGAATTACAAGCTCATCAGATGTCTACCGCCAGTATGATTGTATTATTTGGTATATATGTTTGGGTATTGTTTAAGATATGGTTGCCAATATCGGTCAATCAAGCAGTTACTATAGGCGTGATATGGTTGGTTCTCACAATAATTTTTGAGTTTTTATTTGGGCATTACATTGCAGGACACAGTTGGGACAAGCTTTTACATGATTACAATCTTTTTCAGGGACGTGTTTGGATATTAGTCCTCATTTGGATATCTATTGTGCCGTATGTAATTTATCAACTGCAAAGGTAAAGGTGAGGAGTATTTGCAAAACGCGATTCTACGTGCCGCAGGCAATTACTCACCAACGGTTTTGTATATGACTCGTAGCTTGTAAATTAGAAAATTATTTTCAGATTAAGCACAAGCCAGATTTTTAAATTTTACTATTAGTCTTTTTTAAAAATTTGGCGACTTTACAAATATGCTATAACTTCGATTAAGCAACTGAATAGCTATGAGTTATATACTGTGTTACCCACCGTTTTTTACAGAAGCTTGTTAGTTTTTCGTAATGCATGAACTTCAATTATTTCGGTGATTAGTAAAGGCAATATATCAATTTTTCTTCTCTCTTTTTTCATTAAGAATATTTAGCCAACTAAAAAAAATGAAATATTTTGTGCTTTTTTAAAGTAAGTATATACTAATAGAGTATAGCGAATAATTTATGACACAAGAAAACAAATTTGTAGAAGTAATTCAAGACAATGAGGGAATCCTATACAAAATGACAAGGTTATATGCCAATGATAAGGATGACCAAAAGGACTTATATCAAGATATCGTATATCAGTTATGGAAATCTTTTAACACATTTAAAGGTGATGCAAAACTAAGTACTTGGATATATCGCATCGCACTAAATACATCGCTGTTATTTCTAAAGAATAAGAAAAGAAAAGGATACAAAACATCACTTGATGATTTAGCACTGATAGATGAAAATTACGACCCAGTTCTTGAAGAACGTCTTAAAATATTATACGCTCACATTAGAGAACTCGGTGAGGTTGATAAAGGAATTGTTTTTCTTTTTTTAGAGGGAAAAAAGTATGAAGAAATATCTGAAATAACAGGTATGTCTACCAGTAATGTTGGAACACGTATGGCAAGGATAAAAGAAAAATTGAACAAACAAATAATAAAAAAATAAAATTATGGAACTCGAAGAAATGCAAGCGACTTGGTCTCAAATGAGCAACCAACTTGATAATCAAAAAAAACTTACCGATAAGTTAATCATGGAAATGACCAAAGAACGTTATAAAAATAAAATAGGTATACTATCAAAGTATGAAGGAATAGGTGCTATCATCTGTTTTATAATGGCTATTCTCCTCATTTCGCGGTTTTCTGTGTTGAATACGTGGTATTTATTGGCTTCTGGTATTTTTACTGTTTGTTATTTAATTGTTCTTCCAGTTATAGTGTTGCTTTCTATTAGAAGTATGAAAAGTATAGACTTAACGAATAACAATTACAAGCAAACTATTATAGCTTTTGCTGAAAAGAAAAGACATTTCCTGTTAACACAAAAAGTTGGTATCTACCTTAATTTTATTCTTATGGTAGTTAGTTTACCCGTTATTATTAAAGTATTTAAAGGAAAGGATATATTTATTACAAACATCAATTTGATTTACTGGTACATTCCCATAATGGCAGTTTTTCTAATTCTATTTTCCATTTGGGGATATGGAAAATACAAAAAGGTAACGTCTTCCGCTTCTCATATTCTGGAAGAGCTTGAAGATACATCTTCTTAAACACCATTCACAGACTAATTTCATTAAAAAATTAACTTCAAAATTATGCTGAAAAATTTCAGCAAGGAATTTCTTACACTAATTTTTAAAATCAAAACTATGAAAACAAATATAATCACAATCTGCTTATTTTTTCTAACACTGACCGTAGTTTCACAGAATATCACAGGTATTTGGAATGGCGCTATTGAAGTGGATAAAGACACGAAATTCAATTTCATATTTAGCATTAAAGAAGATGGAAAAGCGTATCAAACCACCATCGATATTCCAACACAAAGAGTCAATGGAATAAAAGCAATAAAGACCTTGGTTAAAGGTGATAGCCTGATAATCGATTTGTCAAATGTAGGAATGAAGTATAGTGGAAAACTGAATGCTAATCACACCTCAATAAAAGGTAAAATGGTTGAAGGCTTAAATTCTTTCACCCTAAATCTTTTAAGGAATTCGGTGTTAGAAACACCAAAAGTGAATAGACCTCAAGAGCCTATAAAACCCTATTCCTATTTTGAAGAAAATGTAAGTTTCACCAATAAGGATGCCAATATAACACTGGCTGGTACATTTACTCGTCCTAATGGGAATAAAAAATATCCCGTAGCAATATTGATAAGTGGTAGTGGTCCGCAGGACAGAGACGAAACCATATCACAGCACAAACCTTTTCTGATTTTGGCAGATTACCTTACAAAACAAGGTATTGCCGTACTGCGCTATGACGATAGAGGATTTGGTGAATCAACTGGTAATCATTCTAAAGCGACTACTTACGATTTTGCTTTAGACGTTATTAGTGCTATGGATTATTTAAGAACAAGGGACGACGTTGATGTAAATAAAATTGGTTTGATAGGGCATAGTGAAGGTGGCATCATTGCTCCTTTAGTAGCCAATAAAGCCAAAGATGTTGCTTTTATCATTTCTCTTGCTGGAACGGGAATTTCTGGAACAGAACTTTCGGTCATGCAGTCCAAAACGATGCGTCCATTCCCTGTTCCTGATGAGGCAGTTTACGAAAAGGCAATTAGAGAAGCAATTGAAATTGCAAAACAGAATAAGGATGTTTCTGAAATAAAACCTGAATTAAAAGCACATTACAACGAAACTATTGCTCCCATACTCAAAAATCTTGGTGTGCCAGATGGTAAAATGAATGAAATTATTACGAGTTTGGTAGAGATGCGAACGACAAAATGGGTGCGGTATTTTTATGATTATAATCCAGCAAATGAATACGAAAAAGTGAATTGTCCTGTCCTTTCATTAAATGGTAGCTTAGATACACAAGTAGAAGCAAAGATTAACCAAGATGGTCTGCGCGAAGCATTAGTTAAAGGAAAAAATAAAGATTATGAAATCATTGAAATCAAAGGTCTTAATCATTTGTTCCAAAACGCCAAAACTGGTAAAATGGATGAATATTCTGATATTGAAGAGACGTTCTCTCCAAAAGTTCTTAATTTAATTTCTGATTGGATTTTGAAACGTGTATAAGCACAATGAACTGTTTTTGTATGATAAATGCTTATACTATTGGATAAAACATAAGATAATTCGTGTTCGGGATTTTTTTTCAAATGGTGAGTAACTTCCACTGTTTATGGCGAGTGAGGTGCGCCTCACGAGAAGCCATAATCGCGCCTCATTTGTTATACATACAGTTGTGTGTAGTTTCGTGAGGATTTCTCGTAGACTTGACTAAATATACAATAAAATTGGTAGGCGAGATTAACAGTTGACGTTGGTGAGTA
This sequence comes from Winogradskyella sp. PC-19, assembly GCF_002163855.1. NCBI lineage: Bacteria > Pseudomonadati > Bacteroidota > Flavobacteriia > Flavobacteriales > Flavobacteriaceae > Winogradskyella > Winogradskyella sp. PC-19. The sequence continues at coordinate 2,866,822 of NZ_CP019332.1, forward strand.
ATTAGTAGAAAGGGAGCGTTTGCAAAACGCGATTCTACGTGCCGCAGGCAATTACTCACCAACGTGTTTGTGTATGGTTAGTTGCGTGTTTAAGCAACTAATTTAGTAAACAAAAACGGACGCGAGAAAATTCCGAAGGAATTTTCCAAGTAGGCAACGACCAAAGCAATTAATTATACACGGTGTTATATGCAGGCTTTTTATTCTGTATTAAATCAGATATAGCATTCCAAAGTTCAATTCGTTTTTCTAATGATTGTTTCGCTACATTTAGTGTTTCTTTCCATTTTTGCTCATCATCTTTACATAATTCACAAATCATCTCAAGAGATAGAGGACCGTGTTCATCTCCGTCAAGTTCAATATGTCGTTCGAGATAGTAATTTATTTTGCTGTATAGTTTGTTTTCAGAATCTGAATTTTTAAGAATTTCGATAAACATATCTGGAATAACGTCTTCTCGCCCAAACGTAAATGCAGAAGCTACTAGGTGTGGCTTATTTGTTTCAATAATCGAAAATGTGAATTTAACAAAATCAGCTACTCTGTTATCGACATTAACTTGACTAAAACAATAGTTAACTGAATTTCCTAATTCAATAAGTTTAATAAAATCATTGATTTCATTCGTATTTCCATTTACTTGGAACATTGCATCTAAATACATCTCAAAATGACTCTTTGGTTCTCCCAATTCATTAATGTCACTTTCTTCTCCATGAACGATTTCATTTATAAATCTTGATAGTTTTGGGTTTTTTGGTGGTGTCCAGGGTGTTTGAACTTTAGTGAGGTTTAATTGAAGATTTTTTAAAAGAGACATAAAATCCCATACTGCAAATACGTGATTTTCCATAAAAATTTTCACGTCATTAATGTTATGTAAATTTTCATAAAGTTTATGATTTTTCAATTCATTCCTTAATTCAGAAATCTCATTTTCTATATACTCTATTTTATTCATTTTTTAATTTATCTATTAACTCTAAATGGTGTATATCGCAAATTTAATGCTAGAAAATGAAAATGTATTTAATCATAAATAAATATAATAAATGATTAAATAGCTAAAAGTTTTAGTAATCAAGAAAAGTATTTAGCTCTCGGTTGGTTGTTAGTGGGCTTGCATATAACGTCCACTGTGTATGGCGTAGTGAGGCGCGCCTCATGGAAAGCCATTGTTGCGCCTCATTAGCTATACACGCTGTTGTATGTAGTTTCGTGTGTAGTTCACGTAGACTTGACTAAATATACATAAAATCGGCGAGGTGCGACAAACAGTGGACGTTGGTATGTAATTAGTAGAAAGGAAGCGTTTGCAAAACGCGATTCTACGTGCCGCAGGCAATTACATACCAACGGTTCAGTATAAGAGCAGTTGCGGATTCAAATTTGCTTACCTTTAATACTGCAAGATACTTATTTAAACGTAAAAACGGTCTGAGGAAGCCCTCAAACCGCTATTGCTCTTATACAATGTTGTAAGTAGTTTTTTCTAGTTAAAAGAAAACCCAAATAATCTATGATTAAGTAGGAACACTTGACACCGTATTATTATTATTATTATTATTATTATTATTGAATTATAAATATGGATGAATGGATTAAATTATAGTTACTACTTAATCATTATTTAAAGGGGTTACTAACTCTATTTCTTGTTGTTTCCCTTTTAGAGTAATATTACCAGCAGACTTAAATTCTGTATCTAGAAATTTTTGATCAATTTGTTTCATTAAATTATTAGATATTAATATATCAGTGTTCATTTCGTTACAAAGTGATTGTATCCTAGAAGCCGTGTTTAAAACATCCCCAGAATACACAATTTCTCTTTTTACAATTCCCATTTCACCAGTAATAACATAACCAAAATGCAAGCCAGCTTTAAACTGAGGTTGTGCGTTATATTTTTCATCGAAATAATTAGATTTATCTTTTAGTAGCGCTGTCATTTTATAAAAACAACTAATACAATGTGCTCTATTAATTCCGTTCTGTGTCAACCAAGTAATCACAATTTCATCACCAACGTATTGATAAATTTCTCCCTGAGCATCTAATATTCCTGGAGTCGCTATACTAAAGGTGTCATTCAGAAAATTGAAATAGCGCTCCTCACCAAGTCGTTCAGCAATAGTAGTAGACGACTTTAAATCCATAAACATGAAAATACGTTCTTCGCGTTTTGGTCTTAAGTATTTTCCTTTTAGAAAATTGACGAAGGTAATAGGGCCAAACTTATCTCTGATAAATAAGAATAAAATGGTCATAAAAGTAATAACAAGCCAATAGATATAGTTCGTCAAAAAAACCAGATTAAATACTTCTTTAAATTTAAGCGCAAGGACCTCTACATCCATGGTTTGATTTGTGTTACTCAGCTTAATCATTCCTTGTTCTAAAGTGAATAAAATAAAAAACATCAAGGTGTAAAACACCATAATGAAAAACATGGCTTTGAAGTAAGTCATTCTTCTCAGCCAACGCTCCCAAAGAAATACTAAACTGACTCCAACAAATAAACCTGCAACAATTATAATAAGAATACTCGATACTATCCCTTCATTAAATTCTATAGAATCCTTATTGCTGGCATAGGTTTCAAAAAATCTAAATAATCGTATTAAAGTCCAGATTAAGGTTATCCATAAAACGGTTGTTATTTTTCCTTTAATGCTATAATGAGAAATTTTTTGTCTTAGGCTTGCGAATATATTCATGGATGATTTTTATTGATTTGTTATGTCCATTTATTACATTAATGAAAGTCAATGTTATTTTAATTACTAGTTTTCTGTGAAAACAACTACCTAAAACAAATAATAAGATGATTAAATACCTGTAAATTAATTCACATTACTTACAACGTCCACTGTGTATGGCGAGTGAGGCGCGCCTCACGAGAAGCCATAATCGCGTCTCATTTGTTATACATACAGTTGTATGTAGTTTCGTGTGTAGTTCACGTAGACTTGACTAAATATACATAAAATCGGCGAGGTGCGACAAACAGTGGACGTTGGTATGTAATTAGTAGAAAGGAAGCGTTTGCAAAACGCGATTCTACGTGCCGCAGGCAATTACATACCAACGGTTAGTATATGAAAAGTAGGCGATTTCGAAGAACTAAACTCTGCGTAAAGTACAAAGTTTGATACGATCCAAAGGCATTGATTTTACTAATATTTCGCCTATTTTTTTTATATTTTGTTAGCAGCTTTTAATTGTTTTCCAATGGGATAATCCAAGCATTATTCTTTTCATCAATTGTTCCGTTCAATTCCTCCATTACAACTCTTTCAGTTATTGTTATACCTATTTTGCTCATTTCCTCAAACGTGATTATACCATTATTTGGAAAGTTTTGTCTCGTCCTGTGGATATTAAATCGATTTGAAAATTTTCTGTCAAATGCCTTTTCTATACCTTCTTTTCCAATCATAAAACCAATTAGTCCTCCCCAAGTGGCAGTAGGATTATCAGAATCCCAACCTGCAAGAGTTCCTATTTTTATTGTTTCTTTTAAGTCGCCCTCTCCGTAAAAAAGACTTACTAAACTTGCAGCAAAATTTATTCCTGCTGCAAAACAGCCATTACAATATAAATTTCTTGATGTTATGTTATAGCCGTCTTTTTGGTTAACCTGATATCTGTAGTAAAGTGAATCTCTTGTTTGTTCCCAAGGAATACCTGACTTATATAAGAGTCTAGTATAATCATACATTTTTGCTGGATAGGAATCATTTGGCAGTTTTTCTCTTGATTTACTCGACATCCAAAGCAGTTTTTCTTTCATGCTACTATTAGAATTTGTGGCATACACAAGCGAATACATAGACACATAAAATTTTGAAATATCCTCTGCTTCTTGTCTAGCGGTCGTTTGTATAGGCAATTCTGCTATTTTTAATGCTATATCTGGTCTTGTAGGTGAAAATAGTCCAAATATTTCCGTGGTTAATTGGGCATCAATCATATCATAATGTTCATTAAGTTTTGGGTTCCCTGTTTCGGGCGGAAGAACACCAGCTTTCATTAAATCGAATGCTTTTTGATTAGAAACCCATAAATAGTTTTCCTCTTCAGGCTTTATATGTTTTAACCAACCATTTTGTATTTGCTTTGGGGTAAGTATATTAACTTTATTTGTGTATAGAAGATGTTGATACATAAATTCTATATCTGTATCATCATCTGAGCCCCAAATTTCATCACTTTTTTTAAATACAAAATCTATGGTAGACGATAAATCGCTGGGAACTCCTTCGCCCCAAATGCTTGGTTGGTCGGGTTTTCCCCAATCGTCTCTAGTGTAAAAATCGCCTGTTTTTATTTCCCCAAGATTACCAATTTTATCCATTTCTGTAACCAAACCAGACCAGTTAGCAATGCATTGACCTAGCCAAAACCCGTATAATTGGTTTTGGTACTTATCTTTTAAAATACTAATAGTTTGTGTTTTATTCTCAATATGAATAGTTTTTTTTACACTTTTTGAAATGCAAGAATTCAAAAGGAATAAACAAAGTAATATAGAAATAAAGTTTCTCATAATTGCTGCTAACGTCCACTGTGTATGGCGAGTGAGGCGCGCCTCACGAGAAGCCATAATCGCGTCTCATTTGTTATACATACAGTTGTGTGTAGTTTCGTGAGGAGTTCTCGTAGACTTGACTAAATATACAATAAAATTGGGAGGCGAGATTAACAGTGGACGTTGGTGAGTAATTAGTAGAAAGGGAGCGTTTGCAAAACGCGATTCTACGTGCCGCAGGCAATTACTCACCAACGTGTTTGTGTATGGTTAGTTGCGTGGTTAAGCAACTAAGTTAACAAACAAATCACAGATAAAAAATTCAAGCGGAATTTTCGTAAGTCGGCAGTGACCAAGCAATTAATTATACACGGTGTTGGCAATAGTTATTTTTTATAAACAGAAACATTTAAATGTACATTTTTTTATTTGAAATTTAAAAAAGTGTCATTCTTATTTTGAAGTGTTAGGCTAGAACTAGATTTTGATTAAAATTGATGTATAAAAATGATTATGTGTTCAGTAAGACTATATTGGGAAAATCTAATATGTATTAAAGATGTTGGCATTGCCTTTTATGGTATCAACAATTTTTCGGGATTTCTCGATATAGATATTTTAATCTATTTAGTTCGTCTAAAACTTTTATTGCCTTATATTCGGCAATATCACTTAAAGCAGAATCAATTTGGCGCAAATTATAAACCTGCTCAACAAGATGTTTGTAGCGCTCATTGAGTTTTAGCTGATAAGTTTTTATTGAATCATTTGATTTCATTTACTTCGCTTTTAAATAGATAATCCTTGTTATAAAGATTCTAAGACTAAAAATTATATTCTTTCCATTTTCTTGAGCCTTTAAATTATTTTTTATAGACTAGAAAGCCTTTATAATCAATAGATTAAGTAGTCTCATTCGAAGTGATTTAGGTGTTGTTAATTAGTTTGAATGAAGTGATGGAGCGTTCTTTTTTAATATTAAGATAAACTTGCGCCTTCCAAACTTCACCATTCTCTAATAGTATTTCGAATTTGTAATTTTTTCCACTTACCACTTGTGATGCAGCATTAAAAACTTTATTTATTGGTGACTTTATGTTGTTTTCAGAGATTACGTAATCAGCTAATTCTTTGACAGTATCTGTAACTTCTATCGATTTCCAGCCACCAACTAGATTCTTTTGTTTTCTATCCATTATCGTCTCTTTATGCTTTGGTAGAGATGTTTTAGTCTTTTCTTTACATTGTACAAATACCATTAATGCTACAGCGATAAATAATAGTAGAATTACTTTTTTAATCATATTTTATGTTTTAAAAAATGACTGATATGTTTTAAAATTGAATATGAGTGGTTGAAAGGAGGGTAGCCATTCAATGTCGTTTTCTTTTTTTTGTGAAGGAATTATAAAAGCCGTATTTCTTCCAATATGTTCCCAATAAATATGCTTGTTGTCTTTTCTCACTTTTATATACAAATAAACACAGCAACCATCAGCACAACCATACAATGGGGCAATGTTGGTTGCTCCTCCCTCTGGAATTGGTGATTTTAAAAACTCTTCTTTACTATGGTATATATCTATCAGTTTTTCCCCAAGTAAAGCACAAAGAAATGTTTAAACCGTCCTTTCGAAAATAATACTTTATGACTTTTCTTTAACGTTTCTTGTAGCGAATGCCCATCGATAAAAACCTCATCAACAGACACCTGAGCGTATGCTATTGTAGTGGTTACTTTTTCTCGTGTTATGTTGTTGATATTTGCGCCCATAATGCTTTAAAGGGCTTACTTTCCATTTTGGAATGAAAGCCTTATTTTATTTTTTATAAACAGAGACACCTTCTTTAATTGTTTCTAAAACAACGATATCTTTAATATTTTCTTCTTTAACCTTTAATGGGTTTTTGTCTAAAATAACTAAGTCTGCTAATTTTCCAGTTTCTATAGTTCCTTTGTTATTTTCTTCAAAATGTTGATACGCCGACCAATCTGTAATACCTTTTAAAGCTTCATAAGGCGTTAATTTTTCTCCTTCGCCAATCAATTTTCCAGATCTAGATTTACGTTCAACGGTTATACCAACCATTCGCATTAAATTGGGTAAAGCAACAGGAGCGTCTGTATGTATTGTGACTCTTAATCCCTTATTTAAGGCGGTTCTTGTTGGACTGATTTTGTTACCTAACTCATCTCCAATAATTTCCTTATGCCAGTCTCCCCAATAAAAAGTATGTAGCGGAAACAAAGAGGCAATAACATCTAATTCTTTATACGCATCTAATTGGTCTTCTCTAACATATTGACCATGAATCAAAACATTTCTTCTGTCTTTTTTTTCAAACTCATTTGAAACCTTACGCATTGTTCTAATCATTTGATCCATAGCTGCATCACCATTGGCATGTGTCTGAACTTGCCAATTGTTTGCAAAAGCTTTTCTATATAATGACTCTAGAACACTATCTTCAGGTATTGCTGGATATCCTAAATAACCTTCTTTAGCACCATCTGGCGGTAATAAGTAGGGCTGAGTTCTCCATGCCGTTCTACCTTGAGGAGAACCGTCTAACGTTAATTTCATGCCTCCAATACGATATTTTTTATTGTATTTTCTAGAATTCCATTTTGTATTCATAAGCGTATCTACGAACAAATAATCCACATAACTCACTACGTCAAGTTTTAGTTTGTTTTCCTCTGCTTTACCAGCTAAGAAGGCATGATTTTCAAGCATTGCTCTTCCTTCTTGTGCTGTTGTATACCCAAATGATAAAGCCATATCTTGTCCAGATTCGAAAAAAGTTTCTGAAGCCTGTTTAGTTTGTGGTGTTAACGCTTTTGCATAATAAGGTATTGCAGCAAGTTCTTCTAAAACACCATTAGGTTCATTTCCGTTTTCTCTTCTAATAAGACCTCCTTCAGGATCTTTTGTTTCTGAATTAATATTTAAAAGCTCTAAACCTTTAGAATTTACAACTGCAAAATGTCCTGAAATATGTATAATCATTATTGGGAATTCAGTCGACACTTGATCAAGATCATGCTTTGTTGGAAAACGTTTTTCTTCAAGTACACTATCATCAAATCCTGCACCAAAAATCCATCCTGTTAATGCACGATTTTCAGTTGTATTCCACGCTGTTAATATGTTAATAATCGCAGCCATATTATTGGCACCAGCATCTGGTGGCGGTAATATTTGTGCTCCAATAGCTTGTGATGAGAAGTTTGAAAAGTGTGCATGAGCATCTATAAAGCCTGGTAGCATAGTTTTTCCTTGTAAATCAACTTGTTCGGCCTTACCTTCAAATCGAGAAAGAGCATCGGCTTTACTTCCCGTAAAAATAATTTTACCTTCCCGCTGCACTACTGCTTCAACGTAAGTAGGTGTTTCACCTGCCATAGTAATTATGTCACCCCCGTAATATAATGTTTGTTGCAGTTTATAGGGCTCAGCGACCGCTGTTCCTTCTATTGCCTCTGTTGCGTTCTCTTTAGTCTCTTTGCAACTTGTTAGTATGATTACTAACAGTAGTAATAATTTTGATACATGTCTCATTGTTTATCTTAATTTTAGTTATTGTTATAAATAGTAGCACCTTTTTTTATGCTTTTCATAATTTCAATATTATTTATTTCAATTTCAGGTGTTACTAATGGTGCTTTGTCTAGAATCACTAGATCTGCATTTTTTTCCAACTTCTAGTGAACCATTCATATTCGCTTCAACACATTGTTCGACTAATTACGATATTATTTTCCACCCTTGAGATTGTTAGATTTAACAATATTGAATCCTCCTTCAAATATAGTTGCTAGGACCTTAATGTTTTTTATCTCCATAGGATCTACAGAGAATGGACTTTCGTTTAGAATCACAAGATTAGCTCTTTTCCCTTCAGCAATAGAACCTATTTGTTTTTCTAAATTTAAGGTTCTTGCTGCGTCTATGGTAATCGCCTTCATTGCTTCGAACACAGGTATTTTCTGATCTTGTGAAAAGGAGTTTTTCTCTGAGGTAACTCTATTAATCGCTGTCCATGCAATCGTTAATGGTTCCATTGGAGCCATTGAGAAGTCGGAATGAAATGAGACCGGAATGTCCCTTTTTACTAAACTATTGATTCTGACTAAATTTTCGCCTCTTTCTTTTCCTAGTCCATTTTCACTATACTTATCAGCTAGCGCCCATAAGTAATATGGGTTAACTGAAGCTTCGACTCCTAGTTCTTTAATTTCTTGTGCCATATCATCCGTATAATATCCCATATGGTGAAGGGTAAACCTATGGTTCTTTCTAGCATTTCGTTTTTGATCTAATTCAAGAAAATCCAATACTTGCTGAATTCCTTTGTCTCCGTTAGAATGTACATGAATCTTATAGTCATTATCCCAATACATACTAATTTGCTCTTGAAATAAATCTAAAGGCGTCATCCATTCTCCATGGTGCCCATCCGTATAATCATCTTTCATTTGCATGAGTTGAGAATAAATAGCTCCATCAGAAAATAACTTCACTTGTTTTGGTAAAAAATGAATATTATCTGTGTTGTAGGTGTCACTTAATGTTTCCATAAAGGCCATAGCTTCCTCATTACCACCTTTCATTCCAAATAATTGTGTACCACTCGGAATAAGGTAAACATCATAAGGTGGTTCTTTAGCCATTTCTTTTTTTAATAGTGCTATCTCACCATCAAAATCTGCACTAGGAAATCCAGGTTCTGCAACCGTTGTAATTCCATTTTGTTGAATCAATTGGGTCATCATGCCTAGTCCCTCCATATAACGTGTTGGTTCTAGCATGATGGGAGCCATTTTCGGAACTAGTGCAAGCCAACCACCTTCGTAGAAATGTCCTTTATCCCATTCTACTTGAGAATTCCCTTTAAAATCATTTTCAGTAATACCCAATAATTCAATGGCAGCATCATTCAAATAAATTTCATGAAAGGAACGGTGTATTATTCCCACAGGTTTGTCTTTGGTAATGGTATTAATCATGTCTCGAGATAACTCCCCATGCCACAATTGATGATAGCCCCAAATGAAGTACATTTCTCCATCTTTAGCATTTTCAGTAATTGATTTTGTAATAGCATCAATATACGCATCATGTCCTGAAACCCCTTTTTTAGTCCCAGTAGGTAGAACCCAATCGTAGGGGGCTATAATTTCATTTGGAAGCATTGTTGCTGCTAGGGAAGGATGCACATGCGGCTCTACAAAACCTGGCATGAGAGTATTTCCTTTAAGGTTGTGCTTTTTTGAGTTTGGAAATTCCTTTTCGGCACCCGCTAGAGCTCCAACAAATACAATTTCATCGTCTTGGGTAACGATAGCCTCGGCCATTTCAAGACTATTGCCGTCCATAGTGACAATATCACCACCCATGTAGAGCACTGATGAAATTTTTGGATTTGTTTCTACTTGATTATCCTTATTACTATTATTCATCTTGCATCCAATAATAAGGATACTAATAAAAAGACTAAGTGTTATTTTTAGTTTCATGAGTAGATTTTAATTAATATAAATTATTTAATTGATGTTTGTATACTAGTCAACCTTTTTTAAACCAATTAGTAGCTCATTATCTCTGTCAAAAAAAAGCAATTCTAAACCATTATGTTTATAATACTTGACTTGGCTTAAAGCTGAATTAAAATTATTTGGGGTCGTCATTTCTGCACATAGTTTTTTTGTACCCATTAGAGGTCCAAAACTAATTTTTCCTTCTTTTAAAGTTTCTAATTTTCCCCTAAAACGATTACAACCATTAGATCCCATTATGCTCCTGGTATTTGTATTAAGTTCTATTGTAGGTATGGATTTTAAAGCGATATCTTTTAAGTTGTCAATTCCTTTTAATTGGGTAATCATCCAAATATCATTTAGAGGTAAAAAGGGGTCCGTGTCTTTGGATAGTATTTCGATCAGCTTATACTCTAAAAAAGACTTATCAGCAGGTAAATTACTTCTATCTAAAGTATCCACTGAAACTTTTAATTTATAGATATATCCTGGCTCAAAATTAAAACCCTTAATTTCTTGGTAGAAGTTCGTCCAGTCTTCACTTTCGCTATTTTTAACGTTAAAGCATTGCATAGGGCCAACACCTACACAATCTACTTTTGCACTATTAATCCAAATGGTTTGTTCATTGATATTTGTTTCACACGACATAATTAATAAGGCTGGTATTATTAAACATAAATACTTTTTAATATTGGAAGTTTTTAAATTCGCGTTCATTAGTTTAGTGTTTAGCATTGTGTTAATTTTTAGTTATTAAACCTAATACTTCCACTTTAACTCTTTTAGTGAGGAGCATATTACCGTAACCTTCGTAATGGATTTCAACTTTTTTGACAGATTCTTTTTTTTCTGTTTTTATAGGTATTGAAGAAGTACCCTTAGTTAATACACCCGTTCCTTTCGGTGTGTGTTCTTGTTTATCAGACGAACTATAGATAAATATGTTTTTTTTTATCTTTAATGAACCTTGTTTACACCGCAACTTAATTTTTCTTATGTCTCGATTATTACCTAATAAGTTGATAATGTCTTTATCTGCTTTGTAGCTAACATCTTTTTTAGCTAGTACAACCCAACTATCATCATTTTGAGCCATGAAAAAACTCGAATTTATCATGAACAGTGCAAGAAGAATTATATTTCTCATAATTGCTTTTTATATTTATTATAAAAATTAATCATTTATTGATGTTTAGTATTCTGTTTCCTTTTTATTAATGTTTCTTTTTTTGCCATATTTTTACTTACTGTCAATGCGAGTCCCCAAGAATTATAGTAGTTCCATTTAGCGTCCCAAACTAAAGCGGCACCAATTTCCCAATTACCAGGTAGGTGAAAACCATATTCAGCCCCTAATCGTGTCATCATGAGGGTGCTTTCCTTTGCAAATTCGGCACCGACTCCAGCTATTAGAATGAGTCGTTTTCCAGGCTTATATTATAATACAGGAACGCTCGCAATAGGATAGGACCGCTCTAATAATTCTTCATCTCCGTGTTCAATAATAAATGATTCTAAAATAAGGTCATTCTGAAGCCCAATGGCTAATTTATCAGAAAACCAATAATCATAATTTAAGGACCACGAGGCTAATGCCAGCCATTTCGTATCACCATCAATTTTACCTTCAGAAACATGTGTATGACCTAAGCCAATAGTCAGTCTGCTAGCACCCTTATTATCTTTATATTCTTGTTCTTTTAAAACAGAATTATTGTTTTGAGAATAGCCTATTGTATACACCATAAGAACGAAAAACGTCAATAAACTAATCTTCATTGTAATTTTTTATTAATCTAATTTTCCTTCTTTAGCATCACTTTTCATTTCCTCATTCAGTCTAGAGTTTTAATTATTGCCAACGTTTTTGTGTAATGAAAAGTTGCTGTTTTTGTGAACGGCTAATTTTCCGAAGGAAAATTAAAGTTTGTAAAAAATATAGCAACTTTCTTTGAGCTAAAAGTAAGCAATTTTTGATAATTCTTTTTCTAAGTTATTTCTTTCAGATTTTAGGTTCTTAAAAAACTCAGAAAAAAGAACTTTTTCTATATTCTCATATTCATAATCTTTCCAATCGCAATATCGGTCAATTTTTAATGTATCTAAATCTCTAATTATTGTGTAATCTTGAATTGAAGAGCTCCAATATTTTTCCTCACAAGAATCTTTGAATTTAAGTACTTGATTCCAAAACTCATTTAGAAGTTTAATCTTTTCAGAGTTTAATTCTGAGTCTCCTGAAATGGTAGTTCTTTCACTAATTTTATATTCAGGTCGTATTATTTTTCCAAATACTTTATTTCCTTTTTTAGTGAATTCAATTCTTTTATTGACATAAGCTTCGTCTCCAGTCCAATAATCGATTATTAATTTCTCAAATTCTGGATTTTGGGTATTTTCTTTTTTTCCGCTACAAGAACAGAATAAAATTAAAATCAGAATGATAGATGTTATTACTGTCCTCATTTGTCAAATGCACTACAACGTCCACTGTGTATGGCGAGTGAGGTGCGCCTCACGAGAAGCCATAATCGCGTCTCATTTGTTATACATACAGTTGTGTGTAGTTTTGTGAGGAGTTCTCGTAGACTTGACTAAATATACATAAAATTGGGAGGCGAGATTAACAGTGGACGTTGGTGAGTAATTAGTAGAAAGGGAGCGTTTGCAAAACGCGATTCTACGTGCCGCAGGCAATTACTCACCAACGGTCTTGTATATGAAAAGTAGCAGATTTATATGTGCCAATTTTCGATTTAAACAAAGATAGCAGAAAAGAACCGAACTTAAGGTTTGCTCTTAACTGCTATTTTTTATATACGTTGTTGTGCTTAGTATTATATTTAGATGAATTTTTTAGTTTAATTCATCTATTAATTAGAGCATCTTTCCAGATGTTTTAGCTTGAGCATCTTTGCTACGCCCCATAATTGAACCAATTACCATTCCTCCAATTAAACCTAGAGAAATACCTAACGAGCGTTCTAGGTTAGATAAAATTGCAACTCCAAATAGTAAACCAAATACTAATCCTAATCCACCATAAAAAGTTGTGTAATATCCTTTGGTGGTTAAGGAAAATGTGTCTTTTAAATATTTTTGAAAATCACTAAGCGCTTTCTTAAAATATTTTTTTCTCCTCAAAGGATTTGACCTTAAATTTAAACTATCCAATTCCGTTTCTATAGATAGAATTTCATTTTCAGATAAACCTTTCTTTTCTAAATTCGTTATAATTTGAATAAATTCTTGGTAAACCTTCATCTCAGATTTTCTACTTGTCTCAGCTTCTAAACTTTCAAAAAAGTTAATTGCATTTTTTAGTGTCATAATTTTTACTGTTTTCTTGGTTAGTGGCTTAATACAAAAAATATTACACTTAAAACTTTTTTTTTGAAAACATTTAAAAAGTAATATAATCAAGACCTATTACGAAGTTTTCAGTTCCTTAAACTTTCTATGTCAGTCATTAATTCTTCTAGTTTTCTAAATACTCTTCCATAAACAATGTTTAAATCCCATTTATAAATCCGATCTCCAAAATACGCCAGTAACATTAAAATTATGAATACAATAACAATTCCTATTAGTGGGATTCCAAATATTAAATAGATATCAGGAAAACCTATGAGAACTTCATTTACTAATCTTTCTCCTAAAGGCATACCCTCTGCATCTTTAAACCAAAACCCTAAAATCATTGAGATAAATATCAATGGATACAAAAATCTTGAGAATTTCTTATTTACCGAGATTTGTTTATTTTTCCATTGGTTAAATGCCTTTAAGTATTGATAACTACTAACACCCAAATCTATTTGCTCTAAATCATTTAATAGCTTCTTATTGAAATATACAAGAACCGAAAGCATAACAAAAAATATGATACCTGTTATTGGTATTCCTATAAAATATGAGACTAATAAGAAAACAAATGAGAATACAACAATCGCAATCAAGTTGATTCTAAACATACGTTTAAATTTATCAATGATATGAATTGATTTTTGGTTGTAAAGATTGTTAATTTTTGGTGCTACTAAAGCATCACTCTTAAGAAAACCTTCTTTCCAAATATTTTCAATTGATCTTTCCATCTAATATTTTTTTTAATCTAATTTTAATTCTTTTAACACGCACACCAATATTATTTGGGTTAGTACCTATAATTTCTGCAATTTCCTTTTGCGATTTTTCTTCTAAATAAAGCATAATGATTGCTCTATCGATTTCCGATAGTTTTTTAATACCATCGTATAATAAATTGAGAGATTCGTCTGAAAACGCGAAGTTGTCTTCGGTTTCTTCAACAGTTATAGAATCCGATACAAAATGTTGAACATTATTTTTCTTTTTCTTAAGTAATGTTAAACAAACGTTTAATGAAATCCGATACACCCAAGTGCTCCATTGAGATTCTTCACGAAAGTTGTCTTTACTCCTCCAAATTTGTAAACACACTTCTTGGTAATAATCTTCAAAATCTTCTTGCGAGTTGGAATACGCTCGACATAATTTGATAATTATTCCTGCAAATGGTAAAATAGATGTTTTATAAAAATCGCTACTCAATAGTGTTCTTTTTATTGGTTAGTGGCTAAAATTTGGAATTATTACAGACAAATGGCAAAATTGTAAATGAATATTTTTTGAGAGATATTAAGCACAACGTTGTTGTATATGGTTTGTTGCGGATAAATCCGCGAGGATTTTCCGCTATATTGATTTGTCTTAAAGGTAGGAATTTTTCTTTGTTTTAACCAGCTGAGCAATTTACTATACACGTTGTTGTGCTTTCGTTATTCGCTGTTAGAAGCTAAAAGATTTAAAACCAATTCGGTTTGTTGCAATACATTGTCTGTTAATTCTATATACCTTGAAATGGTGTAACGTTCTTGTATCAAATGATTCACTAAATCTTTTGGTAAATCATTTACTTTTACATTTTTCCACAAGAGTTTGTGTGTAGCATTATTATCTAAAGGATTTCCAATGGTTGGATATTTACTTCCAAGGTTTAGCATAAAGTCTAAGAGGAGACCTTTATTACCATTTTGTACAGTTTTTTCAGTTGTTTGAAGTCGATTTAATTCCATAAGTTCTTTTCTTAGGTCTTTATCGAACAAATCTATTTTTCCACTAGATATGAGTAAATTGAAACTATTGGTATTGTAAACATTGGTGACTCTAATTCCAACAAATTCATTATTGTAGAGTTTATAATAACTTTCTAGATTATTAAAATGCCCATTTTCGATACTATCACCAAGTGAGTTAATCCTTTCAATTCTGAGATTGTTTCTTAAAAGACGAGCATTAATTTGAATTGTATCTTTTGTGTAATCATTAATTAAGGCTGTTTTGTATTCGTTTTTTAGAGTTTCTTTTTTTCTGTTTTCATTCCAATTATTAATCTGTAATGCAATCAGAATACCAATTACAACAAGTACAATTTCGCCAATTGCATACTTAAAATACTTTCCAGTTTTGTTTTCCATTAGCAAGTTTTGTCTTATTCTTCTAAAGAATTTTATCATTGGTTATTGGTTGGTTATAATGAAGCATAAACGTTGTTGTGCTTTCGTTATTTTAATTCATTATTTATTAAATCAATCAAATCGAGCGTTCTTTCTTTGTCTTCTTTAAACCATTGAATTATAGCTTGAGTTGAGAGTAATTTTACTTTAATAATATTAACAGTTTCGAAAAGTATATCTTTTTGTAACAAGTTAATGTTTGTTTGCTCTAGTTGTCTTGGGTAAGTTTCATTCATTTTAAAACTCTTAGTTATACTTGGATATGTTAAGTCAATGTTTTTAAGGAAAATTGGATTTATAACTAAATCTTTTACATCGTTATTTTTTTGAACTACCAATTCTCTTCGTTCAATATGTTGGTAATACTTTACAATTTCATCTCGAATTTCTCCATTATTAATGATTCCAATATCACCAGTTGATAATAATTGCGTGTAAGTTGTACGATTAGCTAAAAATGTAGTTCTGTCAAATACACTTCCAAAATAATTAAGAGTTGTGTCATTTAAATCGAACCTTTTATTTTTATTGTAAATTGATACTAGTTTTTGAATATCAAATAGATTCTCATTTTCCTCATTTAAATGATAATCTAAATTGATTAATTGTTGATTTAAATCGTTTACTATGCTTTCTAAATATTTCTCTTGTTTGGCATTATTAACCTGCTTTCCATACCAACTATTTATTTGAAGAGCAATCAAAATTCCAATAACCACGAGAACAATTTCTCCAATTGCGTATTTAAAATACTTTCCATTTTTATTTTCCATAAGCAAGTTTTGGCGGATTTTTCTAAAGAATTTTATCATTGGTTAAAGATTGGTTATAATGAAGCACAACGCAGCGCTATGTGCAGTTCTGCGTTTGGATTTAGTTTTTGTGTATCGAAGATACGATAAAAAGTAAATACAATAGAGCAGACCAAATTGCATTTAGCGACCTGATATGTACAGTTTTCCTCGATGGCACGTAAAAGTGATAATAAGCTATATGCCTAACGCCTACACCTAATGCAATTTGACATAGCGCTGCGATGATGTACATATCTCAAAGGGCGGGAATCGAGGAACGAGATGTAGCAATTTGAGTTCACTTTTGGGTGAATTGTACATCATCGGTTTTGTATATGTTTTGTTGCGTGGTTTAAGCACCGAATTTAGCAAATAAAAACCGAATAGAAAATCCGCGAGGATTTTCGTAAGTAGGCTAGAACTAGCAATAAATTATACACGTTGTTGTGCTTTCGTTTTTTTAATTTACGATTTAATCATTAACTATTCTAATTTAATTGTTTGTCAATCATATCCATAATTTCTACAAACTCATTTCTTAAAGCAGGACCTTCTTCAAAAATCCCTTGTAATGCAAAGCCTATATAAATCATTTGATTTTGAAATTCCCTAGACGGAATAACTTTTAAATAATTGATACTGTCCTTAACACGTTCTTCCTTTGTTCTGGGACGTTTATAAAATGAAAATGTTTTAACAAAATAAGGTTCCACATTTTGAGTAGTGTAATCTAGAGCAAACTGTTCATCATCTAAATAATCAACAATTACATCTTTTAATTTAGCAATTCTAATTTTTAGCTCATAATTACTTATGAGTTCAATTTTACCAGAATTAATTATTGAATTATAAATACCGCTACTGGGATTAAATGTCCAACTCCAATCTGCTTTATTGATTAAAGAATCTTGACTATCGAAACTTTCAAATCTTGGATCTAAATCTATTAACCTATTTAATATACTATCTCTTACTATATGATAGGTGTAGATACTATCAAATTTCACAATGTTTTCTTCTAACTCGGAGCGTAAACTTTGAAGCATTTTTTGCTCTTCGGAATCAATGTTTTGTTGCTGATTCCAATTATTGATTTGCAATGCGATTAGAATTCCAATCACGACAAGAATGATTTCTCCAATGGCGTATTTAAAGTATTTGCCAGTTTTGTTTTCCATAAGCAAGTTCTGTCTAATTTTCCGAAAGAATTTTATCATTGGTTAGTGGTTAGTGGTATGTAATTAGTAGAAAAGGAGCGTTTGCAAAACGCGATTCTACGTGCCGCAGGCAATTACATACCAACGGTCTCGTATAACCGGCAGTTACGGGTTTATATGCATTATTTTTCGGTTTAGGACTGACGTTCGCAATTCCGAGTGGATTCGGATGTAGTCGAATCCGCCGTAATTGCGGTTATACATTGTTGTAGGTAGTTTTCAATTAGTGATTCATTCATTACTACAATATATCAATGTCTATCAAATTCAACAGATTTTACTTTGTTTATAACCTCTGCACTTATCCAATATATGTTTGATAAACCACCTTCTTCGTCATATCTACTGAAAAATAAATATTTACCATCTGGAGTAAGACTCGGACACGTTTCAGCGAATTTAGAATTTACAGCGTCCCCAAGGTTGATTGGTTTTGACCATGTTCCGTCTTTATCCTTAAAACAAACATGAATATCTCTGTCTTTTGTCTCTTCATTTTCTTTTTGAGCATCTACTAGTATAAAGTCTTGAGAAGGGGAAATAAAACCGTGACCTCCATATTCAATTCCAACTTCATGTACTTCGGGAAATTCACCATTCTTATTTGGAGCATAATACATCTTCCATTGTGAAATACTCGTATAAAATAAGTCACCATTCTCAGAGGTATTTGAGTAAAAAACAATGTCATCATTAATTGGTGAATCAAGTTTTATCGCTTCACTCCAAGAATTCTCTAAACGGTTTACATACCAAATATTCTCATCTGAAAAAATTGAGTCATATGCAGTGAAAAAAATCTTTTCACCATTGAGACTAACGAAACCTTCAAGTTCATTTTTTTTCTTTCCTTTTGTAAAGTTTGCTATTTTAGGAGTAGACCATTTTTCGTCTTTGAGTCTTGAGAAATATACAACTTGAGGCTTCTCTTCTTTATTCCCAGAAAAATACATTTCATTCATATCAGGAGAAAACGAAACTGCATATTCATATCTTCCATTTACCGAAACAATTTCAGGAGCGAAAATTTCAGCAGTCGTTCCAGGTGGTTTTTGCCCAAAATATGAAACTTCTATAATTTTTGAATCTGAACTTTTAGATTGATTCTTTTTATTGCAAGCATTAAAAAAAACTACTATTGTAATTGATAAGAGAGATATTTGAAAATTTCGCATGATGTTTAAATTACCTACAACGATTTGTGTAAAATGCGTTTTAATGCATTTTTACACTTTGTTGTAAAACGTTACTTCAATATTTTTCTTTCGTTGACAACCTTGTCAATATTAATTTTAACTTCAGATTTTTGATTCATTGAGAAATCAATTTCATCTACAAAACCGAGGTGCTGTATAATATAGTCCTCTTCTAAAAAAGATCTTTGGCCTCTCATAAAACCCCAAGTATCATATTTATAATTTGATCGATACCTAATCGTTTTATTTGGTTTGATTTCTGCAACTTTATGTGCAGACCTTTCTGGTGACGGTATTTCTAAGAACGATACATTTTTTGAAGAAATTACGTGTATTTCAAATAACGAGTCTTTAATTCTTCTAATTTTTAATGAACCTAATTTCAGAAATAGATGATTTTTAGGATACATTGAAATATAAGATTTGTCTTCCCTGTTATCTTCACTTATAACAATTAAGCCAATTGATTTATTTAGTATGATTTCGGGTTTTAATTCTTTTAATAAGAAAAGTCTGTTTTCAATCTTTAATGCACAAGAAGAATGAGATTCATTCGCCCAGTTATTAAGTAACTTCTATACCCAGAATCGTACGATGATTTCATTCTTCTTTCGCTGTTATCAAATATCCTAATGAGTTCTATCATATTTTAAGACGGGTCAAAATGTTTTACAACGCAGCGCTATGTGCAGTTCTGCGTTTGGATTTAGTTTTTGTGTATCGAAGATACGATAAAAAGTAAATACAATAGAGCAGACCAAATTGCATTTAGCGACCTGATATGTACAGTTTTCCTCGATGGCACGTAAAAGTGATAATAAGCTATATGCCTAACGCCTACACCTAATGCAATTTGACATAGCGCTGCGATGATGTACATATCTCAAAGGGCGGGAATCGAGGAACGAGATGTAGCAATTTGAGTTCACTTTTGGGTGAATTGTACATCATCGTCCACTGTGTATGGCGTAGTGAGGCGCGCCTCATGGAAAGCCATTGTTGCGCCTCATTAGCTATACACGCTGTTGTATGTAGTTTCGTGTGTAGTTCACGTAGACTTGACTAAATATACATAAAATCGGCGAGGTGCGACAAACAGTGGACGTTGGTATGTAATTAGTAGAAAGGAAGCGTTTGCAAAACGCGATTCTACGTGCCGCAGGCAATTACATACCAACGGCCGGTATAAGAATAGTTGCGGGTTTGCGTGGCTAGAATTTCCGAAGGAAAAACAGATGTAGCAAACAAGCAACTACCTTAGTTATAGGACTAAACCGCAATTATTTTTATACATTGTTGTAGCCAGTATTTTTATTCAATTATTCTTTAATCTTCTCTATTGAACAATTTAAGTTTTTTACTTTCGGAATTTCACGAAAGGAACTTACTCTTTAATCAACCTATAAGTCTCTATTGATCCATTATCTCTAGATTTTACTTTTAATAGGTAAATTCCTGTTTTAAATGAGGATAAATCAATTTTTATATTATTGGTGGTTAATACCTTCTTGCCTAGCATATCATATAGTTCTACATTTAGTAAATTGTTACTGATCAAATTAATAAAACCTTTTGTAGGGTTAGGATAGATTTTTACTGTATTTATTTCTTCGTCTATTATACTTAGTGCGCTACATGCTTCTGTAATATCATTACAGCCTGTATTATTATTCGATATAGTTATATTTGAGTTAGAACCATTACATATGTAGTCAATATTACAATTAGTTAAATTACTATTGTTTTGAATGTAAAAATTATTTGAAACTGTTACTAAGGCGTTTAATCCTGTGATATCCGTTAAGCTTGCATTGTTTTCGAGAAAGAAATTACTCCCAATGGTTGCTAAACTAGATAGACCTGTTAAAGAAGTAAGCCCTCCGTTATCTTTTAAGTAAAAACTTAATCCTATAGAAGTTAGTCCGTTTAAGGCGCTTATATCCGTTAAGCTTGCATTGTTTTCGAGAAAGAAATTACTCCCAATGGTTGCTAAACTAGATAGACCTGTTAAAGAAGTAAGCCCTCCGTTATCTTTTAAGTAAAAACTTAATCCTATAGAAGTTAGTCCGATTAAGGCGCTTATATCCGTTAAGCTTGCATTGTTTTCGAGAAAGAAATTACTCCCAATGGTTGCTAAACTAGATAGACCTGTTAAAGAAGTAAGCCCTCCGTTATCTTTTAAGTAAAAACTTAATCCTATAGAAGTTAGTCCGTTTAAGGCGCTTATATCCGTTAAGCTTGCATTGTTTTCGAGAAAGAAATTACTCCCAATGGTTGCTAAATTAGATAGACCTGTTAAAGAAGTAAGTCCTACATTATCTTTTAAGTAAAAACTTAATCCTATAGAAGTTAGTCCGTTTAAGGCGCTTATATCCGTTAAGCTTGCATTGTTTTCGAGAAAGAAATTACTCCCAATGGTTGCTAAATTAGATAGACCTGTTAAAGAAGTAAGTCCTACATTATCTTTTATAAAAACGGAATTATTTACTGATGTTATACTTGATAATGGGCTAAGGTTGGTAGCATTAGTACCCTCTATTTTTAAACTATTATTTAACTGTGTACAATTAGGATAGTTAGTTGAAAAATTGTCAATATCATTTTGACTAGATAAAACAATATCTGAATTTGGACATTGAGAAAAACAGTTAAATGAAATAAAGAAAATTGTTAAAATTGTTAGTGTTTTCATGTTTATTTAAAAATTGGATTATTAAAATATACTATTTATTTTGATGGTAATTTGCAATTCATATTGGCTACAACTAGTTATAAACCTATATTATGACTTGTTTTATCCGTAAGTCTTTCTACTAATTTTCAAATTCTTAAATCTATTTCGTTGGTACCGGAAATCCTCGGTCTTTCATCAGTGCTTCAATCTTAGCATCACGACCTCTAAATAATCGGTAAGCTTCTGCTGGATCCATAGCGTTACGAGGTGCAAACAAATACTTTACTAATCTATCGGCAACGCCTTTGTCATAAAATCCACCTGGAGCTTCTCTAAACGCTTCTGAGGCATCACTTGTTAGTACATCTGCCCACATGTAACCGTAGTAAGCAGTTGCGTAACCTTCGCCAGAAAATACATGTCCAAAATGTGGTGTTCTGTGACGCATTGGTAATTCTTTAGGCATACCAAGTTCGTCTAGTGTTTCGCGTTCAAATTTATCGATATCTATGTCTGTTGGGTCTGCTAAATGTAGCTTCATATCAATCAAAGCAGATGCCAGATATTCTGTGGTACCAAAACCTTGGTTAAAGGTCGATGCTTTCTTTATCTTTTCTACTAAAGCTGCAGGAATAGGTTCGCCAGTTTTGTAATGTACCAAATACTGGTTAATGACTTTGTCTGTCGATAACCAACGCTCTAATAATTGCGATTGAAACTCGGTATAATCTCTAACGCCACCCTGTAATGTTGGGTATTTTACATCGGCAGAGAAGAAGTGTAAGGCATGGCCAAACTCATGAAAAAATGTATTTGCATCGTCCCAAGAAATTAATACGGCTTCGCCTGGAGCAGGTTTTACAAAGTTATTGTTATTAGAAGCTAAAACATTAGTCTGTCCTTCAAAAGAGGTAGAGCTTCTGTAAGTGGTTGCCCAAGCACCAGAACGTTTGCCTTCGCGTGCATAAGTATCTAAATACCATAAGCCAATATGTTTGCCAGAATCTTTATCGGTTACTTCCCAAACTTTTACGTCTTCATGAAATACGGGTACAGAACCTTCCTTGACTGGTGTAAATTTGTAATTAAATAACTCACTAGCCGTAAAAAACATGGCTTCGCGTAATTTATCGAGTTGTAGATATTCTTTTACCTCGTCACTGTCTAAATCGTATTTCTTTTTACGAACTTTTTCGGCATAGTAGCGATAATCCCAAGGCTCAATTGTAATATTATCGCCTAGTTCATTAGCTACGGTTTGCATATCTGCAACTTCTTCTTTTACACGTGCAATAGCAGCTGGCCAAACGTTAAGCATCAAATCCATAGCATTCTCCGGAGTTTTTGCCATACGGTCTTGTAAGCGCCATTGTGCATAATTGTCATAGCCCATTAAGCCTACTCGTTCTTTACGTAGTTTTAATATTTCGGCAATGATTTTATTGTTATCATATTCGTCACCGTTATCGCCACGCGAATAATAGTTTTTCCAAACTTGCTCACGTAATTCGCGCTCAGTAGAATACTTTAAAAATGGGTCCATTGAAGAACGCGTATTCACAATTGCATATTTGCCGTCTTGTCCTTTGTCAGTAGCAATCTTAGCGGCAGATTTTACAAATCCATCTGCTAATCCACCTAATTGGTCTTTGTCAAGGTAGGTGACATAATTTTCTTCGTCATGTAACACGTTATTTGCAAAACTGTTATAAAGACTTGATAGTTCTTTGTTGATTTCGGCATAGCGTTTTTTCTTTTCGACATCTAGGTTGGCGCCATTCATTTCAAAACCTTTGTAAGTTAAGTCAACAACACGTTGTGCTTGTGGCTCTAAAGGAGTTATCTGAGATGCATCATAAACCGCTTTTACACGCTGAAATAATTTTTCGTTTTGAGAAATTTTAGAATTAAACTCTGATAGTTTTGGTGCTAATTCTGCTTGGACTTCTCTAAATTCAGGTGAAGACATGTTAGAACTCATGATACCGTAATAGGTAAACACACGGTTTAGTGCTTTACCAGAGCTTTCCATTTTTACAATGGTGTTTTCAAAAGTTGGTGCTTCTGGGTTATTTGCTATGGCGTCAATCTCTTCAAGATTAAGTGCCATACCTTTTTCTACAGCATCCTTAACGTCAGCGACATTCATTTTGTCAAATGCAGGTACGCCTTGGTAATCGCCTTCCCATTCTTGAAGTAAGATATTGTTTTCGGTCATTTGATTTTCGTTTTGACTGGTCTCTTCTTTACAGCTAGACACTAGTACGATACTGCAAATAGCAATCGTTTTTATAGATTTTGAAATCATAAGGGTTGAGTTAAAAAAAGTTATGTTGTACAAGTTATAAAAATTGAAATATCGAAATCTTAATTATTCTATAATTTCAACAGTCTTAATATAAACGCTCTTTACTGGCCATTCGCCTTCGTCGGTTTCTACAGCATTGATTTTATCGACGACAGCCATACCAGAAATAACTTCGCCAAAAACGGTGTAATCGCCATCCAAAAATGGCGCGCCACCTTTTCTGTTGACAATAAAAAATTGATAAGGAGAAGCTAGTTTATAAGGGTTTTCTATTTCGCTACTTGGCATAGACACAGCACCGCGTTTGTGTGTGTAGCCACGTTTGGTATCTGGCGGTAATAAGTAACGTCCAATTTTTTTTCGACGCTTGGCGATATTCATACCATCGCTACTGCCACCTTGAATTATAAAATTAGGTACCACACGATAAAACTGCGTATAATCAAAATACTTTTGTTCTGCTAAGAATATAAAATTAGCGCGATGAAAAATCGTTTTTTCGTAAAGTAAGATGTCTATATTACCAAAATCGGTGACGATACGTACCTTGTTTTGTTTATGAGAATTACCATATTCTCTAAAGAAGTCCATGGCATTGTCATCGCTTAATTTTGGGTATTCACGTAAATCTTTTTGCTTTTTTACAGGTGTGTTTTTTTTCTCGACGTTGCTGTCAGTAACTTTGGTATTTTGTTTTGAAGTTTGCTTATCTTCACAGCTCATAATTAAGCAAACACAAAAGAAAAGAAGAATTCTCATAAATGGACTTTAATACGTTTTTAGAATCAATTGTAAATATAAAAGATTTGCCGCTTTTGGGAGAAGAAGCGCATGCAAAACTGTCGCCACCATATCGACTAGAACTTGCCGAAAAGTATAAGGAAAAGCGAAAAACAGCACCCAAAGCTGGTGTTATGGCATTATTTTATCCTGATGATAAATATATTACGCATTTGGTTTTTATACTCCGAAAGTCATACAAAGGTGTACACTCTGCACAAGTTGGTTTCCCTGGTGGAAAGGTAGAGGATACAGATACCGATTTACAAGAAACAGCATTGCGCGAAACAGAAGAAGAAGTTGGTGTGCCAATACATCAAATAGAAGTATTAAAAACACTATCGCCATTATACATACCGCCAAGCAATTTTATGGTACATCCTTTTTTAGGTATTGCAAAGCAGCAATTACAATTTATAAAACAAGAATCTGAGGTTGAAGATATTTTAGAAGTAAAACTTGCAGACTTTTTAAACGAAAATAATGTTGTAAATACGAAGGTGCCAACAAGTTATAATGTTGAGGTTGAAGTGCCTGCATTTACATTAAACGGTCATATCGTTTGGGGTGCCACTGCAATGATGCTTTCAGAAATTAAAGTATTATTAAAAGAGATACTCTAAGCAGGTTATTTTATTACATTTGTTATCCGATAAATGTGAAATGATACTATGGGTTTATTCAAAACCAATCCTTTTGGACATATACTTTTTGTAAAAAAATGGCTTATCAGAATTCTTGGTTTGTTAACACACAGGCGTTTTAGAGGCTTTAATGATTTACAAATTGAAGGTTCTGAAATCATAAAAAACTTACCTGATACCAACGTACTTTTTATTTCTAATCATCAAACATATTTTGCAGATGTTATCTCGATGTTTCATGTGTTTAATGCTAGTTTGAGTGGTCGTTTAGATAATATAAAAAATGTAGGTTATTTATGGAATCCTAAGCTAAACATGTATTATGTAGCAGCAAAGGAAACTATGAAATCTGGTATAATACCAAAGATATTTGCTTATACAGGTTCTATTAGTATTGAACGTACTTGGCGTTCTCAAGGTAAAGATGTTAATCGTCAGGTGAAAATGAGTGATATTAGTGCTATAAAAAAGGCCTTGGACGATGGTTGGGTAGTGACGTTTCCACAAGGGACAACAACACCATTCAAACCTATTAGAAAAGGAACAGCTCATATCATAAAACAATACAAACCTGTAGTAGTGCCTATCGTTATCGATGGTTTTAGACGTTCTTTTGACAAAAAAGGGTTACGTATCAAAAAGAAAAACATATACCAATCTTTTGAAGTCAAACAGCCTTTAGAGATTGATTACGATAATGAATCGATTGCAGATATTGTTGAAAAAATAGAATACGCAATTGAGCAACATCCTTCATTTTTAAAAGTAATTCCTCAAGAAGAACTTGAAGAAAAAGAGCGTCTTAATAAAGAGCTTCGAGATTGGTAGAATTTAAACGCTAGTAATTAATCTGCTGCTAAAAGCTTTTCAACTTGTGTTTTAAACTCCTCTTTTTTATCGACACTTAAAGCTAGACTTTTATATGCTCTTTGGATACCATATAAGCCAATCATAGTATTTGGTTCTTTAAGATGGATGATAAGATTATGGCTTTCAAGGTTACCAAGTAAGGACATTTTTTTAATCTCTGATTTTTCTTCTAAATCTTTTGAACTTATTTCGATAGAAGCAATAGTCTTTATATCTATTTCAGTTTCTTTCATGATACCATAACGAAGGTATAATTTATTATTCTCGATAACAATTGGTCTTTTTAAAATTGACTTTACAAAGCCAATGACTTGCAATCCGGTGTAGGTACTAAGAATAGTCAAAATCCATACTCCAATTATATTAGACGATTGTCTAAGTAAATAGTGTACTCCGACAGTCTCGACAGCAATTATTAGTATAAAAGCTATAAATAAGCCAATGCTTCCGCTGCTTTTGTGATACGTAAATTCGTTAGGATTAAGTTTGCGTTTTTTCCAATTAATTAATCCATAGTAGATGACTGCAATCTCAGTAGCAAATGGAATAGCTAAAAATCTTGGTAAAATGTCACGAGACGTTTGTTTTAGTATGGTATAAAAATCTGCTTGCGAGTTTGCTTGTCGATTTTCTTTAAATGTCTTAACTGTGTTTCTAACCTTTAATAGAACGTAAGCCACAACAAATAATTCAACAATAGGTAAAACCCAAGTTTTAAATAAGCTTAATAAGCGCTGATTTTCTTCAGGGATAATATATGAAGCTAAGATAATACCTGCTATTGTAACTGGTATTACCGTTAGTTTAGGAATGTTTGTTTTACGAATTAGTAAAAAATAAATCAACGGAATTGTTAGCAAGACATCAATGGTTATCAAAGGCGATAATCGAGATGTTTCTAAAGCAAAAACTGACGATGTTCCAAATAAATAAAGTGATAAAAATGATAACGTAACAAAACCAAAAACGGATAATTTTCTTTGTAATGTCATTCGGTTAAATTTAGACTTCTAACTTTTTTAACTCTTTGTAATTTTTGTTTAAACGTTTTAAAAGTATACCATAAAGTAAGTAATAAACACCGTAGAAAAAGGCAATGATACCTGCTGTAACTAATACAATTACAATACCTAAAGTTGCATACTCTGCGAAATGTGCGTTGGCGTTAAATTGTTCTGCACCACCTTCGGTATTAACATAACCAATATAAAGTCCTACACACGAAAATATACCAGCCACAACTAAGTTAAATAGGACATAGTACTTAACTGTACGTCTTGTTTTTAATATTGACTTTATAAGTTTTCTTACACTATCGGTAGCAGTTATATTTTTATAATTCTTATAAAAGAAATAAACAAAAACAGCTATAACAGGGAAAGTTGCATAAGACATGATTTCAATCCATTGAGGAAACTCTATCTGACTTTCAATTTTTGGATTTAATAAAATAAGTAATAACCCAACTCCAAACTCAATAAGACTGATGTAAAAAATCCATTTTACTATGCTCGACGATTTAGCATGCGACATTTTATAAATCTCGTCGTATGACAATTCCGGATATTCCACTGGATTGCTTTGCCAATCTTTTTTTAATAATTCTAATTCATCCATAACGTTACGGATTTAATATTGCTTTTAATTTTTTCTTTACACGATTCATTTTTACACGTGCATTAACCTCGGTAATACCAAGGGTTTCGCTGATTTCTCTATAATCTTTATCTTCAAGATATAATAGTACTAGTGCTTTTTCTATATCATTTAATTGGTGTACAGCCTGGTACAACAATTTTAATTGTTCTTCTTCTGTGCTATCGTATTCTTCAGCTTTAATCTTAAACTGATATGCATCAAAATCCGACGTTTTGATTCGACGTTTAGACTTTCGATATAAGGTAATGGCAGTGTTAAGACCAACACGATACATCCAAGTACTGAATTTTGAATCGCCTCTAAACTTAGGATATGCACGCCATAATTGTATGGTTATTTCCTGAAATAGGTCATTATGTGCATCCTGATTATTGGTATAAAGCCTACATACTTTATGCACAATATTCTGGTGTTTTTGAAGCTGCTCTACAAAGCTATGTTCCAATTCTTTGTCCAATAGTTTCTGGTGGTTGATTTAGTTATTCTGTAAGTCATCAAAGTTATAGATATGTTACAGTTTATTGCATGAATTTTGTAATTAAATGCAATTCGTCATTAGATTACTACAGTTCGGTAATTAATAATTCTGTAAACATAAAAAAGTGAAGATGTTTGCTTCATCAATCAAAATGAACAGTAAATCATCAAAAAATGAATTCATCAATCAAAAAACGAACACAATTAATCACCTTTCTCTTTTTAACTTTTAGCTTTTTTGCATTAGCCCAAACAACAATCTCAGGAAAAGTTATTGACACTAAAGGAAATCCTATAGCTGGAGCTAACGTGTATCTCGATGGTACTTATGATGGAGCAACTACAATAGAAGATGGTACGTTTTCTTTTGAAACTGAAGAAAGTGGAGTCCAAGCTTTAGTCGTCTCATTTCTATCTTACGAAACAAAAACCCTAAGCTTAGATGTGTCTCTTTTAAATAAGTTAGAAATCAAACTTCGTGAAGATGTCAATACCTTAGATACGGTAGTTTTGTCCGCAGGAACTTTTGAAGCTAATGATAATAGTAAGGTTTCAGTTTTAAAACCTTTGGACGTTGTAACTACAGCTAGTGCACTAGGAGATTTTGTTGGTGCATTACAGACGTTACCTGGTACTTCTAATAATGCCGAAGATGGACGATTGTTTGTTCGTGGAGGTGATGCAAACGAAACTCAGATTTTTATCGATGGTATCAGAGTCTTTACGCCATACACACCAACTACAAACAATTTACCAACACGCGGTCGTTATTCGCCCTTTTTGTTTGATGGCATTACATTTTCTACAGGTGGATATTCTGCCGAATATGGACAGGCCTTATCAAGTGTACTTTTATTAAATACTATTGATGAGCCAGATCAAGAAAAAACAGAAATAGGAGTAATGACTGTAGGAGCTACTTTGGGAAATACTCAAAAATGGGAGAAGTCTTCGGTTAGTGTCAATGCGTCTTATATAAATTTAGCACCATACTTGGCAGTATATTCTGACCGAAACGATTGGGAAAAACCTTTTGAGGGCTTGTCAGGTGAAACTGTTTTTAGAAGAAAATTCACGAATGGAAATTTAAAGTTTTATGCAGCTTTTGACACAACAAATTTTGAGCTAACTCAAGAGGATATTAATGAGGCTGATGGCTTACAATTCAAATTAAAGAACAGTAATTTTTATACAAATGCATCTTATAAAGGCATTTTAGAAAATAATTGGAGTATAACTACAGGATTAAGTTACACGCATGCAAGAAATAAAATTGGAGTAGAAGTCAATGACATTGATGATAAAGAAAACTCTTTTCATGCCAAGTTGAAATTAAAAAAACGTTTCAATAGCCGATTTAAATTAAATTTTGGTGTAGAACAATTTTTAACAGACTTTACTGAAGATTTTTCTAACCCATCATTTAATGAATCCTACGGATTTAATAATAATATTACTGCTGGATTTGCAGAAGCAGATTTGGTGTTCTCAAAAGATTTAGCCCTTAAGGTCGGATTACGTGCAGATTATAGTTCAATCTTCGAAAGTTTAAATATAGCTCCAAGAGCAGCTGTAGCTTATAAAGTATCTGACAACTCGCAATTATCCTTAGCATATGGTAACTTTTATCAGAATCCAAATGCTGGTGCTCTAAAATTCACTCAAGATTTAGAACCACAAATGACATCGCATTATATTTTTAATTACCAGTATGTCAATGATGGTCGTATTTTTAGAGCAGAGCTATACCGTAAAAATTATGAGAACTTAGTCAAATTTGATACTCAACTCGAACAGTTTGATAGTAACTTTAATTCAAATGGTAGCGGTTATGCTCAAGGATTAGATGTTTTTTGGAGAGATAATACAAGCATCAAGAACTTAGATTACTGGGTTAGTTATTCGCTTTTAGATACGCAACGTGACCATCGTAATTTTTTGAACGCAGCACAGCCAAATTTTGCAAGTAAGCATAATTTTTCAGTGGTTGGTAAGTATTGGGTAGAGGGTTTAAAGAGTCAAATAGGTTTAGATTATGTGCATGCTTCTGGTCGTCCATACACAGACCCAAATACCAATCAATTTTTAGGTGAGCGTACCAAAAGTTTTAATAGTGTTAGTTTTAATTGGGCATATTTGATAAGTCAACAGAAAATTTTATACTTTTCTGTAAACAATGTTTTTGGCTTTAAAAACATTAATGGTTATCAATATTCAAACACACAAAACCCAAGCGGAAATTTTAGTAGACGCGCGTTAACGCCAGCTGCTGACCAGTTTTTCTTTGTAGGATTCTTTTGGACAATAAGTGAGAATAAGACTGATAATCAGCTTGATAATTTGTAATTTTCATTGAGCTCAATTTTGCCACATGACAAATATCATATTTTTTGAGAACTATAACTTTTAGCTTTATAGTATCAAATTATAGAAATCATGGAAGTAAAAAAGAACCCAAACGCAGATGTTGGAAGAAACAGCAGCTTATTCTTTGCTGTAGGACTAAACATAATGTTGTTATTAACGTATTTTGGTTTTGAGTACAAAACCTATGATACTAACTTAACAGAGGCAGATATACTAATGCTTAATGAGCAGTTAGAAGAGGATATTCCTATAACAAATATTGAAATAACGCCACCGCCACCGCCACCAAAATCTGTAGTGACACAAGCTATACAAGTTGTAGAGGATGTGGTTGATATCGAAGAAACTATAGTCGAAAGTACCGAGATTGGACAAGATGATATTATCGAGGCTGTTGTAGAAGTAGAAGATGTAAGCGTAGAAGAGGTTGAAGAGGATATCGAGGTGCCATTTGCTGTTATTGAACGTATACCAGTATTCCCTGGATGTAAAGGTAATAATGAACAATTGAAAGCTTGTTTTCAGCAAAAAATGAATGAGCACTTACAGAAGAATTTTAAATATCCTGAAGTTGCTGAAGAATTAGGAATTACAGGCCGTGTATTTGTGTTCTTCTTAATTGATAAAAACGGAAATATTACGAAAATAAAAAGTCGAGGACCAGACAAATCTCTAGAAACTGAAGCTGAGCGTATCATTAGTATTTTACCAAAAATGATACCTGGTAAACAAAGAGACAGAAATGTTGGTGTACCTTACAGTATTCCTATTAACTTTAAGTTACAAGGAAACTAAAAATATTGGTTGGTTACAATAGTTAATCTCGTTAATATTCAATTTGATTGGTTGATATTAACGTGATTTTTTACTTCCATTTAATATTACAACCCATACTTGGTTTTTGATTTGTACTTATAGATTTGTTTTCAACTAAAGCATTCATAGCATTACGTATGTCTTCTCCAGTAACTGGAATACCGTTTCCAGGTCTAGAATTATCTAATTGTCCAGTGTAAACAAGTTCTAGATTATGATCAAACAAAAAGAAATCTGGCGTACATGCGGCGTCGTAAGCTTTAGCTACCATTTGGGTTTCATCATATAAATAGGAGAAAGGATAGTTGTTATTTATGGCATTTTGTTTCATTAATTCTGGGCCATCTTGAGGATAATTATTTACATCATTACTAGAAATTGCAATGCAATTAATCCCTTTTTCAGAATAATCATTTGCAAGTTGCACCAATTGCAAGTTTACATGAATCACAAAAGGGCAGTGGTTACAAATAAACATGACCAACGTTCCTGCAGTACCACTTAACTCATCAAGAGATTTTGAAACATTATCTATGGTGTCAATAAGTTTAAAATCTGGAGCTTTTGTACCCAACGGTAACATGTTTGAAGGTGTTAATGCCATTTTTTTATTAATTTTAAGGATATGGAAAAGATAATAACATTTAAAGATTTTACAAAAATAGATTTGCGTGTCGGTACAATAATTGAAGTTAATGATTTCCCTGATGCCAGAAACCCAGCTTATCAATTAACAATTGACTTTGGAGACTTAGGTATCAAAAAGTCTTCTGCTCAAATAACTACACTTTACAGTAAATCAGATTTACAGAACCGTCAAATTGTAGCGGTTGTAAATTTGCCAAAAAAGCAAATCGCCAAGTTTATGAGCGAATGTTTGGTAATGGGCGCTGTAAAAGAAAATGACGTATACCTTTTGCATCCTGAAACTAAAGTTATAAATGGGAATGCTGTAAATTAAAGTTTACCAAACATGGAAAAAACTACAAATCCTCTCTAAAAAATATAGCGTTTATTAACAGTCTATTAGTACCATACCAAAATGCTCTAAAGTTGGTGTTGTCTGTGAAAGCGACAATAGTTCCGCGACCATAATTACCTATTTTTAAAGGCACTGTTTTCGAAATACTGTCTAAGTTCTGTTTAGAGATATATCCACTTAATAAAGGGTTTTCGGTGTACTGTATCGGATTATTATAACTATTCTTGTCTGGTTTTACAAACAACGTTGTGTTTCTAAACATCGGTAGCGTATTGTTTTTGTAACCAAAGTTTATTGGATGAGAACGATCGAGTTTTGCTTCAAAAATAGCACCACCAATAACTTGCGCACCTCTAAAGTCACTTGCTTGCTCACGTGATATATTTTTGGCAACAATTTTTGGTATTTTAAACTCCAGCTTAAGAAGTTTTTTAGAGTTTATATAGTTTAAGGCACGACGGTAACCAATAAGTGTTCCGCCATTTCTAATCCAAGATTGTAGTTTTTTGGTATTACCTTCATTAAGACCAGAACCATTAACCATTATTATAGTATTGTAACGACTAATATCTGCTCTCGAAAAGTTTTTAGTATCCAGTTTGGTTACATGTATATCATAGCGCGTGTCTAGTAAGTGCCATATTTCTCCTGCATCATAAGACGTCATGCCGTCACCTACAAGTAAAGCTATTTTTGGTGATTCTAATGACCTAAAGTTATTACTACCTAAATCAATACCATCATTTAATCCTGTTGAGACTGCGTCAAGATTTAGGTGACTTTCTTTAGCTAGTTTATTCAATGTTGTATATAATTCAGCTTCAGATATTTTTTGATTTTGTACAGGTATCATTAATGTCCCGTAGTCATAAGATTTTCCGTTTGCTCTGAACTGTTTCTGACTAACTTTGGCTCTGATGCCTTTTTGTAAAAGTGCGTATAAGAATTTTGGTGTGTAATATTCATTCCATTCAGTCAGATAAGCATAGTTACTTTTTGAAGAAGTACCGCCTGTTTTGAGTTTTAAATCAGATACTACAGCGCCAGCTTTGCTAGTTGAGGTTTTTGCATAATCTAGATTAAAGGCTAGAGGAAAAGACCAAGCAGAAATATCATAAAATAAACTGTCTTGAAATTTTATGCGCTTTTCGAACATGGCATTAATCAATCGCGTATTGTTTTGATTTTTTGGAACAACATAGCTATAACCTTTTTTGAAACGTTTTCCATCGACTTCAAAATCCGAGTCTATATCATGAAATCTAATATTATGACGCTTTAAAATTTCAGCCATATGATAGGTGCGCGCTGCATCTTTTTCATCACCAAAAACAATAGCGTCGTTACCTTCTTTTTTAGCTTCATTTCGTGCATTTTTAAAGAAGTCTGACTGGTATTGTAAAATATCAGAGCGCATACTGTTAGCAGCATCTAAGGTTGAAAGTGCTGCTGTAAATTGATTTCTAATCGTAAAAGGAAATGTTAGTAATCCATTTACACTTTCTTGAATATGTCCACGCGAGCTCGCTTGCTCAAATAAAATTCCAATGCCTCCATTAATATCCGGAAAGGTTGAACCTTTTCCGTAATAGAAATCATCAAAACTTTCTTCTGAGTAATATAAAGAGCCAATCTTATCCAAAGCTTTGGCGTGATAAGTTGCAATTTCTTTTGTTAGTGCTTGATTTAATTTAGGAGTCAATGGATGTGTACGTGACGGAATTCCAGGCTGAAAGAAAAAACTAGAATTTGTTCCCATTTCATGATGGTCGGTTAAGATATTTGGCATCCAATCATGAAAAGTTTTAATGCGAGCACGAGACTCTGGAAGCTGAACAGGAAGCCAATCTCTATTCATATCAAACCAATAGTGGTTTGTGCGACCGCCAGGCCAAATCTCACTGTATTCTCTATCATTTGGGTCAGGATTTAAGTTCTGACTTCTGTTTGTATTTGCCCAATAGGCAAAACGTTGTAAGCCATCTGGATTAAAAGACGGGTCAAATAGAATTACCGTATTATCAAGGATATTATTAATCTTTTCGCCTTGAGCAGCAGCTAAATAATAAGCAACTGCTAAAGCTGCATTAGAACCACTTGGCTCATTACCATGGATAGAAAATCCTTGGTACACAACTATTGGTCTATCTGAATTTGCATTATCAGATGTCGTGGCATTTATATGAGCTTGTTTTATGCTTTCAAGATTTGTATGATTTTTGGGAGATGTGATTTTTAATAACAAAAGCGGTCTGTCTTCAAATGTTTTACCTCTGTTTTCAATAGTTATTCTATCCGAAACTTCAGCCAATGCTTGCATATACTGCACAAGCTTATCGTGGGTAATGTGCCATTCGCCAACTTCGTGACCGATTATACTCTTGGGTGTTGGAATCTCAGAATTGTAAGTTACACCTTGAGGTAAATAATAAGATAAATCAACTTTTTCTTGAGCAAATAAGGTTGTAGAAACTATAGTAAATACAAGTAATAGGATGCGACGCATATGTGTTAGTTTGATTAGTTGTCTTAAAGTTATAAAAATAAAAAAAACCGTTACAGAGGTAACGGTTTTTAATACTATTTAACAAGCTTATTTTTAGATATCATCAAAGCTAATATCTGTAAAGCTATCTGTAGAGGTGTCTTCAGGAGTTTTTGCTTCTTTAGCTACAAACTCATTATCTTCTCTTTTGTAATCTTTTTGATGGCGTTCACTGATGACTTCAGTTCCTTTTTCGTTAACTATATAGTCTGTCATATCGCCTAAAATCTCTCTAAATTCAGTAAAGTCTTCTTTGTAAAGGTAGATTTTGTGTTTTTTATAATGAAAAGAACCATCATCATTTGTAAATTTTTTACTTTCTGTAATGGTTAAGTAATAATCGCCTGCTTTCGTCGCTCGCACATCAAAGAAGTAAGTCCTACGTCCAGCACGTAATACTTTAGAGTATATTTCTTCTTTATCCATCATTTCGTAATCGCCCATAATTTAGGTTAGAGTTTTAAATTCAATCCAAAAATCTAAAAAAAAAGAATAGTAACCAACAAATAATTACATTTCTTTTTCTGAGCGTTGTTTACGATATAGGTCTTGATAATAACCTTCTGTTTTCTTGAGTGTTTGGTGTGTTCCTGACTGAATTATTTTACCATCATCTAAGACAATAATTTTATCAGCATTTTTGGCTGAAGATATACGATGACTAACAATAATAGTCGTTTTGTTTTTTGAGATACGTTCTAGGTTTTTTAGAATTTTTTCTTCAGTCTCCGTATCCACTGCCGAAAGACAGTCGTCAAAAAGTAAAATCTCCGGCGATTTTATAATGGCTCTAGCTATAGAAACACGTTGTTTTTGTCCACCAGAAAGCGTAATTCCTCTCTCTCCTAAAACGGTATCATAACCATTTTTAAAGCCTACAATGTTTTTATGAACTTTGGCATTTTTTGCAGCTTCAATGACTTCGTATTCAGTAGCATCTTCCTTACCAAACTTAATATTGTTTTTTATAGAATCAGAAAATAAAAAAGCATCTTGAGGTACGTAACCTGTACTTTCTCTCAAACTGTAAAGGTTAATGTCTCTAATTTGTTTAGCATCTATTAATATTGAACCTTGTTGAGTATCGTATAATCGTCCTATTAGGTCTAATATTGTTGATTTTCCTGCACCTGTCATACCTAGAATAGCTAGCTTCTCACCAGATTTAACTTTGAAGCTAACGTCTTTTAAAGCTGTAATATTTGTGTCTGGATAAGTGAAGGTTACATTTTTAAATTCAATAGAACCTTCAATATCTGTTGGATTTTGGGTATTATTTTTTATTTCTGGTTCAGTTTCTAGAAACTCATTTATACGTTTTTGCGATGCCTCTGCTTGTTGAACAATTGAGGTTACCCAACCAACGGTAGCAACTGGCCATGTCAGCATGTTAACATAGATAATAAACTCGGCTATTGTCCCAATATTTTCAATTTCTCCATTAATGTATTGTTTTCCGCCTATGTAAATAACTAATAGGTTACTGACGCCAATTAACAATATCATTAAGGGAAAAAAGAAAGCTTGAACCTTAGCTAAGTCGATTTGTTTTTGCCTATTTTCTACGGAAAGTGTCTCAAATTCAGTATTTACACTTGGTTCTATCGTATAGGATTTAATAACCGAAATACCGCTAAATTGTTCTTGAGTAAATGACGACAATCCAGATAAGGATTCTTGTACAATTTTACTACGTTGGTTAATTAAACGGCTAAGTTTATAGATTATAAATGATAATACAGGCAATGGGAGCATTGTGTATAAGGTAAGTTTTGGTGCAGTGCTAATCATTTGTGTCAAAGCCACAGTAAATAAAGTCACTGTGTTTATAGTATACATAATAGCTGGTCCAGCGTACATACGTACTTTACCTACATCTTCACTTATACGATTCATTAAATCACCAGTGCGATTTGATTTATAAAAACTTAATGATAATACTTGATAATGTTTGTAAACTTCATTTTTAAGGTCAAACTCTATATAACGCGAAACATTGATAATGGTTTGTCGCATTAAAAATGTAAATAGACCAGCAATAAGTGCAGCTCCAACAATATATAGTCCAGTTTCGAGTAAGTCGCTTTTTGCAGTTGCGATTTCAATTGTACCTTCTAAATATTTTTCTAAAATATTAATAGACTTACCTATAAGTCGAGGTGTAAATAATGCAAATATCTTAGCTACTATTGTTATAAAAACACCAACAATTAATCTGTAGCGGTATTTGTAGAAGTATTTATTAAGATGTTTTAAGGCTTTCATTAAAAAGTAAAAGAAAACAAAGCTATTGTTATAATCTTATTTTTCAGTTAATATTTTGCTAATGCTTCAATAATAATATATTTTTGCATGCTGTTTTTAAATATAATGCAACAGCGCTAAATCAAAAAATACTCATGACAACAGACGTTATTGACTCAAAAGACCTAAAAAAAGCTGATCCAGTTTTTGGGCAAATGTCATTTGATGACCACGAGCAAATTGTTTTTTGCAACGACAAAGATACTGGTTTAAAAGCAATAATAGGAATACATAATACAGTTTTAGGACCTGCACTTGGCGGTACTAGAATGTGGCAATATAATAGTGAATGGGATGCATTAAACGATGTTTTACGTTTGTCTAGAGGTATGACTTTTAAGTCTGCCATTACAGGTTTAAATCTTGGTGGAGGAAAAGCCGTTATTATTGGTGACGCCAAAACACAAAAAACGCCAGAATTAATGCGTCGCTTTGGTGAATTTGTTCATTCTTTAAGCGGAAGGTATATAACTGCAGAAGATGTAGGTATGACAACTGGTGATATGGATACAGTTAGAGAAGTAACACCTTTTGTAACTGGTATTTCTGAAAGTAAAGGTGGTGCAGGTAATCCTTCGCCAATTACAGCATATGGCGTTTTCATGGGGATGAAAGCTGCTGCCCAATTTAAGTACGGTTCAGATATTTTAGAAGATAAAAACGTATTTGTTCAAGGTATCGGAAATGTAGGTGAAGCTTTGGTAGAACATTTAGTAAATGAAGGTGCCAATGTAACGATCTCTGATATTAGTCAAGAGCGTTTAGAAGAAATAAAAACTAAATATGGAGCTACTATTTATGGTGGTAACGATATTTATTCAGAACACATGGATATTTATGCACCATGTGCTTTAGGAGCTACCATTAATGATGATACCATCTATAAAATTAAGGCAGATATAATTGCTGGCGCAGCTAATAACCAATTAGCAGACGAAATAAAGCACGGTAAAATGCTACAAGAAAGAGGTATCGTCTATGCTCCAGACTTTTTAATCAATGCTGGCGGTATTATTAATGTTTATGCCGAGTTAGAAAACTATGACAGAGCAGAGATAATGCGTAAAACCGAAAATATTTACAATACAACTTTAGAAATTTTAGATAATGCCAAAGTTAATAATCTAACAACTCATAACGCTGCATTAAATATAGCAAAAGAGCGTATCGAAACTAGAAGAAGAGAAAACGCGAAATAATTTTTTAGAATAGTAAGAAATACTATTTTTGCAGGGTGAAACTGAAACTAGTTTCACCCTTTTTAATGATTTAAAAAATAAGTTCTTTACATATGCTCAATAGACGACACATTCGTATTAAAGTTATGCAATCTTTATTTGCATTTAAAGGCACAGAAAGTGATGATTTCAAAAAAGACGAAAGATTCCTTTTTCAAAGTATAGACAAAATGTCTGACTTGTATTTCTCTATGTTAGCCTTGCTTATTGAGTTACAAAAGAAAGCCAATTCTAAACTAGAACTATCTCAAAAAAAACTTCTTGCTACTAAAGAAGATATTAATCCAAACCGAAAGTTTGCCGATAATGCAGTATTGCAGTTTGTAAGTTCTAATACAATGTTAAAAGAAGTTATAGAAAAGCGTAAACTGAACTTTTGGGATTTAGACTTCGAGTATGTCGATGTCATTTATAAAGCCGTTTTAGAAAGTGATTTGTATAAAAATTACATGGCAAAAGGTCCTTCTGACTTAAAAGAGGATAAAGATTTTATCATAGATATCTACACTGAGATTATTGCGCCAAACGATAAACTTTACGATTATTTTGAAGACCAACAAATCACATGGGTAGACGATTTACCAGTAATTAATACTGCAATTGTAAAAACATTCACAAAACTAAAGTTAACAAAACCCGAAACATTTCTGATACCGGAATTATATAAAGATGAGGATGACAGGGTTTTTGCCAAAGATTTGCTTTACAAAACTTTACTAAATAGAACAAAGTTTGTCGAAGAAATAGCTGCAAAAACTACCAATTGGGATGCTGATAGATTGGCAAGCTTAGATGGTGTTTTGTTGCAAATGGCATTGTGCGAATTTCAAAAATTTCCTTCTATACCTGTAAAAGTTACGATTAACGAGTATTTAGAAATCGCCAAAGAATATTCTACACCAAAGAGTAGTGTGTTTATTAATGGTATTTTGGATAAGATAGTAAAAGAGTACAAAGAAAATAATGTACACAACAAAATTGGACGTGGATTAATGTAAAACCCCTTTAAAAATCATAGTTTTCTATCTGTTAACAGTGTATTAAAAGTTTTAATTGGATAAAATTATTATTACATTTGGCGATAGATTTATTACTATTTAAAATTAATTTTAAAAATACAGCAATGAAAAAAGTTATTTTAGGTCTTAGTGCATTGTGCATGATAGCCTTTACGTCTTGTAAAGATGACGCAACAAGTAAGGTAAATTCTGATAATGTTGCACTTGCAGCAGAGCGTGATGCTAACGCAGGAAACTTACCAATGATTAAATTCAATAAGGAAACACACGATTTCGGTACTATCGAAAACGGAACACCTGTTGAAACAGTGTTTAAGTACACAAACACTGGTAACTCTATGTTAGTTGTTAGTAATGTAAAAAGTACTTGTGGTTGTACTGTACCATCTAACTATACAAAACAAGTAGCTCCAGGAGAAACAGGAGAGTTTGCAGTAAAGTTTAATGGTAAAGGAAATGGTAACAAAGTTACTAAAGCTATTACTATGACTACTAACACTGCAAAAGGAAACGAGCAAGTAAAGATTACTGCTTTTGTAGAAAAAGACCCTAACGCAAAAATGCCAGCTACTGCTAGCACATCGCCACAGTCTTTATTACAAGCTCAGCCAAAAAAGTCTAGTACTCAGCCAGGTCACGAAGGTCATAACCACGATTAATAAGATTTCATGGGAGAAGGTATAGGTTCATTTTTACCATTTATAGCAATGTTTGCTGTAGTGTATTTCTTTATGATTGCACCACAAATGAAACGCGCTAAAAAAGAGAAAGCATTTGCAGCTGCATTAAAGCGTGGTGATAAAGTAATTACTAAAAGCGGCATGCATGGTAAAGTTGCAGAATTAAACGATAAAGACAACAGTTGTGTTATCGAAACATCGGCAGGGAAAATTAAGTTTGACCGTTCTGCAATCTCAATGGAAATGAGTAGCAAATTAAACGCGCCAGTAGCTAAGAAATAGTATTGGTAGTTATATATAAAAAAGCGTCACTCGATAGAGTGACGCTTTTTTATTGTTTAATAAATACCATGCAATGTTGCCAAGGTAAATTAGATATGTTTTTTAGTAGCTTAAAACCTGATGCTTCAAATTCCTTTACGGCCTGTTTCTCTGTCATTTTATGCAGCCTTTTCATCGGTACGTTATCATCTTCGCCACGGTATTCAATAAGATATATTTTACCATCTTTTTTTAAGGCTTTTTTCATAGAATCTAGCATTTCAACAGGAAAGTTAAACTCGTGATAGACATCAACCATTAGGATTTTATCTATTGTATTTTCTGGTAAGTTGGAGGTCTGTTCAGCACCTTCAATAAGCTTAATGTTGCTTAGCTTCTTGGTTTTATTTTCAAGCTCAATAGCCATTAGCATTTCCTTCTGAATATCAACAGCATAAACACTTCCATTCTTTGCTAAAGGTGCCATTTTAAAAACATGGTAGCCAGAGCCAGCACCAATGTCTGCAATAACATCAGACGGTTTTATGTCTAAATTATTAATAAGCTTTGTTGTGTTTTCTTCTGCTTCACGTTCTGGACGCTCTAGCCAACCGATACCTTGATAGCCCATGATATATGCAATTTCTCTACCCATGTACCATTTGCCGATGCCGCTGTAATCACCAGATTTATATGTGTAGGTTTCGGATGTAGTTTTAGTTTGACTGTAAGTTGTATGGAATCCAAAACATAATACGGCAAGTATAATAACTTTAGAAAATTGCATAACTCTAATTTTTAAGTAAAGTTATGGAATAGAAGAGAAGCGTTGGTTTGGCTTAACTAAGATTTAGCAATTTTTATACTTATCATTAAGTCCAACACCATTAAGAATCATAGGTATTATTTTTTCTAAACGCGATATCTTTGTTGCCTCGCGTTTTGCAGATGAAATGTATTCGCAATATTCTCTTTGTTTTCCTGGAGTTAATGCGCTAAAGGCTAATTGTAGATCTTGGTCGTCGTTTAGGACAGTTTTTAACTCTTGTGGGATGACTACTGTTTTGCCTTTACGAACAACTTTTATTTCTTTGCCAGCACGTTGGTTTTCTATGGCTTCTTTGACGTAGGCTAAGACCAAAACTGTATTAACCTCATCAAAAGCATTAAAGCGCATTTGACGTAAACCTTTGGTCTTGTTTTCTTGAGCATTGACTAAAATATTTTGCTTGTCTTTGAGAAACACACCATTAAAAAACCAAATGCAAAAATGATTTTTAAAAGCACCCAAACCCAATACATTTTTGCCATGTAGTTCGTAAACTGGAGCAGACCATTTTATAGCTTCATTAAGCTCAGTTTTTAAAACAAGTGATCGCAAAAATTCAAGTTCTTTTTGCCAATGATTATTGGTTTTTATGTATTCTTCGACGGAGTTGACTTTTTTCATTTGATAGTTTTTGAAAAACGAAGAATTTTTTAGTTTTTATCCTCTATTTGTATTTGTGTGGGTTAGTACTTAACTCAGCAAGTACACACCAAGCTGAAAAATATGCGAGAGACGATTTTAGCGAACTGGAGTGAGCAATTTACAGTAGTAGTTGAGAACTAACAATTACTTTTTGCCAATGTAGTAATGTATTATTTTTTTATTATTTTTTTAATTTCAGTCCCATTTTGCGTTCGAATCTTCAAATAATAAATACCATTAGTCAATTTACTTAGGTCGATTAATGTTTCTTTTGTACTTAAAATGAATTGACCTAAACTATTGTAAATAGAGGATTCTTCGATATTTTCTACATTTTTTAATGTTAAATAATTATTAACTGGATTGGGATAAACCAAAATATTTTCAACTTTAAAATCATCTGTTTGTAAAGGGAAGTTTTGAACTATTAAATTGTCAAATGCTAATATAACATCGACATCTGTTTCTACTGTAAAAGAGTTCACTCCAGTCCAATTTAATTCAACAGAAACAGCATCTCCAGCAATATTTGCAACAACTACTGAATTGGTACCTCCTGAGGGTGTAAAAGTAAATGTATTTGCAGGGGTTCCAGAACTGCCATCTAATGCCAAAATAGAAACTATATTTATTGCTTGGTCAAATGTAAAGGTGATTAATGAAACCTCATTACCTGTCCGTACTACGTTTCCACTCGAACCACCTGTTCCGCCTATGTCTTCAAATAGAGTAAAGGTATCTCCAATGAAGGTGGTAAGAATACCATCCTTAGTTTGGGTTACAGTGTTTCCGTTATCAACCGGATTGGGGTTGTCCCAATCAAATATTGTTTGAGCATAAGAAATGTTTAATAAACAGAATAATAGAATAAAAAGAATTGTAGTTTTTTTAGTCATGATATTTTTTTAAAACTGAGTAGGTAAATATTTATAGAATTTTGTGATTTTGCAAATTTATAGTGGTGAAAGTTTTTTTTAATTCTTTAAAACACTAAAATTAATTGGCTTTATTGCTTTATAATGAAGTTGTTTATTTTAATTTGTAATGTTAATTTTATAAAGTACTTAGCTTTTTTGTTTTACCGCTGTCAACTCCGCAATCATACAAATCACTTCTGTCGCTTTAATCATGCTCTCAACAGGCACATATTCATAACGTCCATGGAAGTTATGACCACCAGCAAATATGTTTGGACACGGTAAACCCATATACGATAACTGTGAGCCATCAGTTCCGCCACGAATAGGTTTTATAAGTGGTTTTATACCTAAAGCTTTCATAGCTTCTTCAGCAATATCTACAATGTGCATTACTGGTGTTACCTTTTCTTTCATATTGTAGTATTGGTCTTTGATGTTTATTTCAAAAACTGGCTTGCCATATTTATCATTGAGGTTAGTCACTATTTTTTGCATCAGCGTTTTACGAGCTTCAAACTTGTCTTTATTGTGGTCTCTAATAATATATTCTAGTTTGGTAGATTCTACTTTGCCATTAACCGCATATAAATGAAAGAAACCTTCATAATCTTCAGTATGTTCTGGTGTTTCGTCTTTTGGTAAAGCATTCATAAATTCGTTAGCATAATACATGCTATTTACCATTTTGCCTTTAGCATAGCCTGGATGTACAATCTTTCCGTTGACTTTAACAACAGCACCAGCCGCATTAAAATTTTCGTATTCTAATTCGCCAATTTGGCTGCCGTCCATCGTGTATGCCCAATCCGCACCAAACTTTTTGATATCAAATTTATGTGCGCCACGACCAATTTCTTCGTCTGGTGTAAAACCAACTTTAATAGTACCGTGTTTAATATCTGGATTATTGATAAGGTGTTTCATCGCTTCCATAATCTCAGTAATTCCGGCTTTATCATCAGCGCCTAAAAGCGTTGTGCCATCAGTAGTGATTAAGGTTTGTCCTTTGTAGAGTAAAAGGTCTTCAAAATAATCTGGAGACAGTACAATGTTTTCTTCAGCATTTAAAACCAAATCTTGTCCTTGGTAATTTTCTACGAGTTGCGGT
Organism: Winogradskyella sp. PC-19; assembly: GCF_002163855.1. Taxonomy (NCBI): domain Bacteria; kingdom Pseudomonadati; phylum Bacteroidota; class Flavobacteriia; order Flavobacteriales; family Flavobacteriaceae; genus Winogradskyella; species Winogradskyella sp. PC-19. The sequence goes on from NZ_CP019332.1 coordinate 2,910,771, forward strand.
TTTACATTAGCACCAGTATAATCTGGTGTGGTATCAAAGTGAGAAATAAAACCAATCACAGGTACATCATGGTCTACATTACTTGGTAAGGTTGCCATGATGTATGCGTTATCGTCTATGGATACATCACTCATGCCCATCTCTTTAAGCTCATCGGCAAGCTTGTTTGCCAAATCCCACTGTTTTGCTGTACTTGGTGTGGTGTCTGAGTTTGGGTCAGATTCTGTATCTATGGTAACGTAACTTATAAAACGATCTATGAGGTTTTGTTTATTTATCATTTTGAATTGCTTTTCTTCAAAAATAGAGAACGAATAACGAAGTCGCAAGTGCAGATTTGGTTTCTTTTTATTTGCTATTAATTGATGTATTTTTGCACTGCAAAACTCAACGCATGTACAAGTCTATAATTCGCCCAATACTTTTTAAGTTTGACCCAGAAAAGGTACATTATTTCACATTTGATTTAATTAGAAACTTATCTAGGATTCCAGGTGTAAAAAGATTGTTCAGAAGTCTGTATGTAATAGAAGACCAGCGTTTGGAGCGAGAACTCTTTGGACTTAAATTTAAAAACCCTGTTGGTTTAGCTGCTGGTTTTGACAAAAATGCAGTGCTGTATAACGAATTGGCAAACTTTGGTTTTGGATTTATAGAAATAGGAACGGTTACACCAAAAGGTCAAGTAGGAAATCCAAAACAACGTTTATTTCGACTTAAAGAAGACAAAGGCATCATAAACCGTATGGGCTTTAATAACGAAGGTCTTGAAGCTGCAATAGAACAGTTGAAGAAGAATAAAGGTAAACTCATTATCGGCGGAAATATTGGTAAAAACACCCAAACCAATCCCGAAGATTATACCAAAGATTATCTAGAATGTTTTAATGCATTGCATCCATACGTTGATTACTTTGTATTGAATGTAAGCTGTCCTAATGTTGGAAGTCATGCTAAGCTTAATGATAAAGATTATTTATTAGAATTGATTGGCTCGGTACAAAAAGCAAACACCAATTTTGATACCCAAAAACCGATACTACTCAAAATTGCGCCAGACTTAAACGATGGCCAACTAGACGAAATCGTGGATTTAGTAAATGAAACAAATCTCGATGGTGTTATAGCTAGCAATACATCAACAGACCGAAATGATTTAAAAACTTCAGATGAGCGACTAACAGAAATTGGTAATGGCGGATTAAGCGGTCAACCCATTAAAGCGAAGTCTACACGTGTCATTAAATATTTAGCAGATAAGAGTAACAAGGCTTTTCCTATAATAGGCGTAGGTGGTATTCATTCTGCAGAAGACGCTCTTGAAAAAATAGATGCTGGCGCCGACTTGGTACAAATCTATACAGGATTTATTTACGAAGGACCAAGCTTAATTAAGTCTATAAATAAGGCTATTTTAAAACATTCGTAATTTTGAATTGGGACACGCTATTTTTATTCATGTCCGCTACAGCAGCTTTGGCTATTTCGCCAGGTCCAGATAATATTTATGTTTTAGTACAAAGTCTTACGAATAGTAAATCTCATGCATTAGCAACCGTTACTGGGTTGATGACAGGTTGTATTGTTCATACAACGTTATTAGCTTTTGGTGTCTCTGCAATAATTAAAGCGAATGAAGACTTATTTCTGGGAATCAAGATATTAGGCGCTGTATACTTACTGTATCTTGCATACAAGGTTTATAAGTCTGATAGTAAAATCTACATAAATACTGTAAGTAATGAGAGGAAAAACCACAAGCAACTGTTTATTCAAGGTTTTTTTATGAACGTACTAAATCCTAAAGTGACAATCTTCTTCTTGGCATTTTTTCCATCTTTTTTGTTTAGTGAAACTTTAAGTACTGTAATTCAGTTTTATGTTTTAGGTGGATTATTTATTCTGGTTTCGTTTTTTATTTTTTCTTCTATAGCTCTTATGGCGAGTTTTATCAAAGAGTACACATTGAGTCATAAAAACTCAGGTACGATTTTTAAATGGTTGCAGATTGTTGTTTTTATTGGAATAGCGATTTTTATTTTACTTTAGTTTTATGCTAAGGTTTAAGTTTATACCCAAATTCTCATTTATTATTCTATTTGCATTTGTAGTATTTACAATTGTTGGTACTCAGTTACATGAATTAGGTCATATTGCTGTAGCAAAATACTATGGATACGAAACAGAACTATATCATGATAGTATGACTTATTATCATAAAGGAATAATGCAAGATGCAGATTATATCAAGCTCGAAGAGCTTTACAAAAGAAATAAAAATTTAGAGTATGAGGAATTTTCTCAAAATGTCAAAGATGAAGTAGAAGTTTTAAATAAAAATTTAGATAAAAAATATCCTGAGCAAATTAACAATAGTGGCTTGTATGTTACCATTGGAGGACCAGCACAAACTATACTTACATCAATAATTGGTTTTGTTATTTTATTACATAAACGCAGAAAAAGATATGACTTCAAACTACTCGATTGGATTGCTGTGTTTTTAGCACTCTTTATTCTTCGTGAGGTTTTTAATTTTTGTAATGCGATGTTTTCCTTTTTATTTTACAATCAGACAGACTTTGCAGGAGATGAGTTTGGAATTTCAAGTACATTAGGATTAAATCAATGGCTATTGCCAAGTGTTATGTTAGTTATAGGTTTAGTATTGTCGCTATATGTAATCTTTAGACTAATACCAATTAAATATCGTTTTAGCTTTATTATTTCAGGCTTTATTGGTGGACTCTTAGGCTACTTTATTTGGTTTGGGTTTTTAGGCGAATGGGTTTTTAGATTCTTCTAATATCGTACTATGAAATCGTTTTCGTAAGCCTTATATTTGAACTAATGAAAAACCCCGTAAAACTTATCGAATGTCCAAGAGATGCTATGCAAGGCATCAAAGATTGGATTCCTACTGAGAAGAAGGTACAATACATTCAGTCGTTATTGCGCGTTGGTTTTGATACTATTGATTTTGGGAGTTTTGTATCTCCTAAAGCCATCCCCCAAATGGTAGATACTGCCGAAGTTTTAGCACAATTAGATTTAAGTAAAACTACAAGTAAGCTCTTAGCAATTATTGCAAATACAAGAGGCGCAAATGACGCTTCTACACATGCTGAAATTGATTATTTAGGTTTTCCGTTTTCTATTTCCGAAAACTTCCAGATGCGTAATACGCACAAAACTATAGCGCAATCTGTAGTTACGCTTTCAGAGATTTTAGAGATTGCAGATAAAAGCAATAAAGAAGTGGTGGTTTACATCTCTATGGGATTTGGTAATCCTTATGGCGATCCATGGAATGTCGATATTGTAGGCGAATGGACCGAAAAGTTAGCCAATATGGGAGTTAAGATTTTATCCTTGAGCGATACCATTGGTAGTTCTAATCCTGAAAATATCAACTATTTATTTTCTAACTTAATTCCTAAATACCCAAGTATAGAGTTTGGTGCACACTTACATACCACACCAACGACTTGGTTTGAGAAAGTGGATGCTGCTTATAAAGCAGGCTGTTGTCGTTTTGATGGTGCTATACAAGGTTTTGGTGGATGTCCAATGGCAAAAGATGAACTAACTGGTAATATGCCAACCGAAAAAATGTTGTCTTACTTCACACAACAAAAAGCACATGATTTAAGCGCTATGGCTTTTGAAAGTGCTTATAATGAGGCTAGTAAAATCTTCAAAACTTACCATTAATCGTGTAAGTACTTTCGTTATCACTTTCTTTTAAAATGCACAATTACAGTGTTTTATAAATTTATTTAAAATAAGTCTAAATAAATTTTGTGTAATTAGAAATACGTATTAAATTTGCATTCGAAATAAATAATTATTTATATCAAGTCTAAATAAACTTTAAAATCAATTCAAAAAATGAAAAAATTAATATTAAGTATTTGTGTAGTTGGTAGCCTATTCACATCATGTGATAGCGACGACGATAATGGCAGTAACGCAAACCAAGTTACAGCACCACAAACGTTCGTGTTTGAAAGAAACGGAAACACAACCGTAAGTTATAGCGGTCAAACGACCAGAATAGAAATGGGAGAAGAATTTGTTTCTGCGTTAAAAGACCCATCAAAAACAGAAGCTCAGTTAGATGGTATGTTTACCAACACAGGCGATAATTTCTCAGATGCCGATTTAAATAGTTCTTCAAAAACAATAAGAAGTAAAACTGCAGCTTCTCAAGATTATTTTTCTTCAAATACAACCGAAGCAAATGCCATAAAAGCGCAGTTTGATGGTTGGATAGCTAATCAAGTCAACGATGTTTACCCAAGATGGAATGATTTAGCTTCTGCTGGTGTTGCGGGTCAAATTCAAGAAGCAGGCGGAACAGTGCGTTATGTAAATGGAAAAGGACTAGAGTATAACCAAGCGATTAACAAAGGATTAATTGGTGCATTAATGGTAGACCAAATGCTCAATAACTATTTAAGTACTTCAGTTTTAGATGAAGGTCAAAATCGTGCTAATAATGATAACGAAGTTTTAGAAGAAGGAAAAAACTATACAAAAATGGAGCACAAATGGGACGAGGCTTTCGGTTATTTATATGGGACCGACAACGCTATTGTACCATTGCTTAACCAAGATAGTTTTTTAAATAAATATTTATCTCGTGTAGAAAATGACACAGATTTTACTGGTATTGCTCAAGAAATTTACGATGCCTTAAAATTAGGTAGAGCCGCAATTGTAGCTAAAAATTACGAAGTAAGAGACCAACAAGTAGATATTATTAGAGAAAAAGTTTCTGAAATTGTAGGAATTAGAGCAGTCTACTACTTACAGCAAGCAAAAGCGACTTTAGGAACAGACAATGCATCTGCATTTCATGATTTATCTGAAGGTTTTGGATTTATAATGAGTTTACAATTCACAAGAGAACCAGGAGCCGATGCACCATATTTTAGTAAGTCTGAGGTTGATGGATTTTTAGCACAACTTATGGAAAATGATGGTTTCTGGGATGTGACATCTGCAACACTAGATAATATGTCTGATAGTATTGCAGCACGTTTTGATTTTACTGTGGCACAAGCCGCTAACTAAATAAAGTTGAGTTAATCACAAATTAGTATGTGCTTCAATTAGGTTTGAAGCATTTACTAGTTTAAATTTGCAAAAAAATTGAAAAAGAATATAATTATGTTAAAAAAGATTGCCCTTTTAAGTCTTGGTTTGTTCCTTATCATTTCATGTAGTTCTTCTAGTGATGGGACTGACGAACCTATAGACAATTTTGATAGAACTGCATTATTAACAAATTTAGCAGATAACATTATCATTCCTGCTTTATTAGATTTTCAATCTGAAATATCAGCCTTAGATGTGGCAAGGGCAAATTTTGTAAATGATATTAATCAGAATAATCTTGATGCTTTAAGTGGAGCTTGGTTAGAAGCTTACACATCTTGGCAAAATATTGAAATGTTTAATTTAGGCATTGCTGAAACACTTTCTGCTGATGCCAATGATGGCTTCATAGTATTTTTTAATAGATTTCCTGTGACTGTTTCTGATATTGAAACAGGAGCTTCAACAGGAAATTACGATTTAACAAGCACCAATTTTTATGATGCACAAGGATTTCCAGCTCTAGACTTCTTAATTCATGGTACAGCAACTGGAGACACAAATGCAATAGATAAATTTACAACCAATGCTAACGCAGATGGTTATGTAGACTATATGACAGATGTTTTTTCTTTAATGAATTCTACAATAAACATAGTGGTTAGCGACTGGCAAGGCACATACCGAAATACATTTGTAAGCAATACTGAATCAAGCACATCTGGTTCTTTGGATATTATTATTAATGATTTTATCCGTTATTACGAAAAAGGATTAAGAGCAAATAAAATTGGAACACCAGCAGGAAATTTCTCTGAAGGCGAAACATTTCCAGATAAAGTTGAAGGATTTTATAAAAATGATGTTTCAAAGCAATTAGCGTTAGAAGGTTTAGGTTCTGTACAACGATTTTTTAATGGAAACGCATTCAGCAATAATACAAGTGGATTTGGTCTAGCTGATTATTTAGATGCTGTTGAGCGTACAGATTTAAAAAATGAAATTAATGCGCAGTTTCAAGTGGCTAAGGAAAGTATTGAGTCTTTAAACAATAGTTTTAGCGAGCAGATAACTGCGGATAATACACAAATGACGCAAGCTTATGACGAGTTACAGCGCGCAGTAGTACTACTTAAAATCGATATGGCATCGGCACTAAATGTTGATATCGTATTTTTTGATAATGATGGAGATTAAAAAATATATAATATAAGTAAAAGGGATTCTTGTATATCGAGAATCCCTTTTTTTGGTAATGAAGTACAAGTTTCAATCCTATATCAATAAAACAACACCTGCCGCGCCATTAGCGGTTTTCCGTATTGGTTTTGGTCTAATGATGCTTGCAAGTATCATAAGGTTTTGGGCTAAAGGTTGGATTGAAACCGTTTATATAGCACCAAAATTTCACTTTACATATTTCGGTTTCGATTGGGTAAAGCCACTTGATAATTATACGTATTTGCTATTTTTTATCTGCGGGCTTTCAGCATTTTTCGTCGCACTTGGCTTAAAGTATCGGCTTGCTATTATTACGTTTTTTATCAGTTTTACGTACATCGAGTTAATAGACAAAACTACATATCTAAACCATTACTACTTTATCAGTATTGTTAGTTTTGTGATGTGTTTTTTGCCAGCAAATGCATACTTTTCTATAGATGCTATACGCAGAAAAGTAAGCTATACATCCATTCCAAAATGGACTATAGATTGCATAAAGCTTTTGCTAGCAATCGTTTATGTATACGCAGGTTTGGCAAAAATTAATTCCGATTGGATGAATCGTGCAATGCCTCTAAAAATATGGTTGCCATCTAAATACGATTTACCACTAATTGGGAATAACTTGATGCAGCAAGATTGGTTTCATCATGCCATGAGTTGGTCGGGTATGCTGTACGACTTGGCAATTCCTTTTTTATTACTTTACAAACGTACCCGATTGATAGCGTTTTTCTTTGTCGTATTTTTTCATGTATTTACCAGAGTACTATTCAATATAGGTATGTTTCCTTATGTGATGATTGTTTCAGCATTGATATTTTTTGATGCAAGTGTTCATGAAAAAATCTTGAATATTTTCCGAGCTGTTTTTAAGTTTTTAAGATTGAAAGCCAACACGCTTCAAACCAAAGTTTATGCTTATCAAAAGCAAAAAATAGTTTTGCCAATCTTGGCTATTTTCTTTGCTATTCAACTACTTTTGCCATTTCGATATTTGTTATATCCAGGAGAGTTATTTTGGACCGAAGAAGGTTATCGTTTTTCGTGGCGTGTGATGTTAATTGAAAAGGCTGGCTTTGCAGAATTTAAGGTTGTGAATGGTAAAACAGGCGAAAAATTTTTAGTTAATAACTCAGATTTTTTAACGCCATTTCAAGAGAAGCAAATGAGCACACAGCCAGATTTTATTTTGCAATATGCTAAGTATTTAGAAGCACATTTTTCGGCACAAGGACACCAAAACATCGAAATTTATGTCGATAGTTATGCAGCTCTAAATGGTCGAATAAGTACACGTTTTATTGACCCAAATGTCAATTTATTAGAACAAGAAGAATCATTTCAACACAAAAATTGGATTTTACCATTTAAGGATGAGATTAAAGGATTTTAGAATAGTAGTTGTACTCATTTTAGTGAGTGTTTCAGGTTTTGCCCAACAGAAAATATCTGGAATAATCACAGATGCTTCAACACAACAAAGGCTTAAAGATGTTGAAATTTATGACAAAGCTTCAGGTTTACTAACCAAAACAGATGCACAAGGTTATTATGAATTTACAACTAATAAAACGGAATTCACCCTAGTCTTTTTCTCTTTAGAATTTCAAGTTTTAGAAATTGAAGTTAATACAAATTCAGACCAGCAAATCAATAAACAACTGCAACCCATTGGCGAAACACTAACAGCAGTAGAAATCACAGCTCGGAAAGCCAAAGTTTTTGAGTTAGCACGTTTGCGAGATGTAGAAGAAACTGCAATTTACGCAGGCAAAAAAACCGAAGTTGTTTTAGTTGACCAATCCATGGCTAATTTGGCCACCAATAATGCTAGGCAGTTGTACAGCCAAGTCGCTGGTTTAAATATCTACCAAAATGATGATGCAGGTTTGCAATTAAATATTGGTGGACGTGGATTAGACCCAAACCGAACGGCAAATTTTAATACACGTCAAAATGGGTACGATATTAGTGCAGATGTTTTGGGCTACCCAGAAAGTTATTATGCTCCAGCATCAGAAGGCTTAAAAGAAATTCAGGTGATACGTGGTGCTGCATCATTGCAATACGGTACTCAGTTTGGTGGCTTAATTAATTTTGTAATGAAAAAGCCAAATCCAAACAAACCTTTAGAAGTTATTACTAGAAATACGCTTGGGAGCTTTGGGCTTTATACAAATTTCACAAGCTTAAGTGGTACAAAAGACAAGTGGAGTTACTACACGTATTTTAACTACAAAAAAGGAGATGGGTTTCGTCCAAACTCTGAGTTTGAATCAAAAAATGTTTTTGCCCATATCGGATACCAATTTAACGACAAAACAAAGCTTACAGGCGAAATTACTTATTTGGATTACTTAGCCCAACAAGCTGGAGGTTTAACGGATAGACAGTTTAACGAAGACCCATTTCAGAGCAATCGCGAACGTAACTGGTTTGAGGTAGATTGGCTGTTATATAACGTAAAGTTGGCGCACCAATTTTCTAAAAAGACCAATTTTACATTAAACTTCTTTGGGCTTAATGCCTCTAGAAATGCTTTAGGATTTAGAGATAGGCGAGTAGAAGCGCAAGACCCAGGAGAAGAACGCGAGTTAATCATTGGCGATTTTAATAATTACGGTTTTGAGGCACGCCTATTGAGCAAATACAAATTGTTTGAAAAAGATAATACCTTTTTAATTGGGACTAAGTTTTACAATGCCAATAACTTTCAGCAACAAGGTCCAGGTTCTGATGGCGTAAATCCCGATTTTTCTATCAGAGACGAAGAGTTTCCTAATTTTCCAAGTCAATCGCAGTTTGATTTACCTAACTTAAATGTTTCTGTTTTTGGAGAAAATATTTTGTATGTAAATGATAAGTTCTCTATCACGCCAGGTTTTAGATTTGAATACATTAAAACACAAAGCGAAGGATTCTTTAAACGTATCAATACAGATGCTGCCGGCAACGTTATTTTTGAAGAAACTATTGTTGATAACCGCGATTTTGAACGGTCATTTGTATTGCTTGGTTTAGGATTGAGTTACAAGCCAAGCACTAATCTCGAAATCTACGGTAATATTTCACAGAATTACCGTTCGGTGACATTTTCCGATATTAATATTGTAAATCCTGCATTTTCAGTGAGTCCAGATATTACAGATGAAGATGGATTTACGGTTGACCTAGGTTTCCGAGGTAATTTTGATAAATACGTTTCTTATGACATTGGCGCTTTTGCACTGTTTTACAACGGACGTATTGGGTTTATTCAAAAAGGATTGGACGATGGTCGTGTCGTTAGTGAACGTGGTAATGTTGGAGATGCTAGAATGTTTGGAATTGAATCTTTAGTTGATTTCAATTTAAAAAAAGTGTTTGATTTAAATAACGATTTTAGCTTAAATGCTTTTGCAAATACGTCATTTATTACTTCAGAATATACAAGTTCTTTAGAAAACAATGTGGAAGGAAATCGCGTAGAATTTGTGCCAGAATTAAACTTAAAAACAGGTCTTCGTTTTGGCTACAAAGATTTTATGGCAAATGTGCAGTACACTTATTTAGGGCAGCAATTTACCGATGCGTCAAATGCTGTAAACTCCAATATAAGTGGTGTTATTGGAGAAATACCAGAGTACGATATTTTAGACTTTTCAGTAGCTTACACATACAAAAGGTTTAAACTTGAGGCTGGAGTCAATAACGTTTTAGACAATGCTTATTTTACACGCCGTGCAACAGGTTATCCAGGACCAGGAATTATTCCTTCTGCGCCACGAAATTGGTTTACGACTTTACAGATAAAGTTCTAAAACAGAGTTTTTTTAGAGGTTTGTTTTAAATCAGTCTAAATACAAAAAATTGTTTTTCAATACTTTAGGTTTATTTTAAGATAATTCTTTTTTATCTTAGGAAAAATAATAAAATAAAAATTATGTCTATAAGAATAGGAAACAGCTGTATTAATTGTGAAAATTTAGGTAAGAATAATCTGTGTAGTAAACACGGTGTAAAAGTTGCAAAAAACTATACATGTGATAGTTTTAATATGAAAGCAGCATTAAAAAACGACCCTAACTGCGGCAATTGCGCACGTTTTGAATCCTCAAATTGTGCAAACCCAACAAAAGCAGCACCATCTATGTTATGTTCACACTGGGCGCCTCAGAATGCTCAAGCTTAGAATGCCTAACAAAACAAATAAAGACCAGCTTTTTAGGCTGGTTTTTTTGTGAGTTTACATTTCGAAAAAATCCTATTTTAAGTTGTATATTTGCACGCAATTATACTTTAATTGCATCATGACAGCACACAACAACAAAATTTTAGGAGAAGGTCTAACTTACGACGACGTCCTATTAGTACCAGCTTATTCTGAAGTACTTCCAAGAGAAGTCAGTATTCAATCTAAATTTACTAGAAACATTACTATTAATGTACCTATTGTATCTGCAGCTATGGATACAGTAACTGAGAGCAGAATGGCTATTGCCATGGCTCGTGAAGGTGGTATTGGTGTTTTGCACAAAAATATGACTATTGAAGCGCAAGCGATGAAAGTCCGTAAGGTTAAACGTGCTGAAAGTGGTATGATAATCGACCCAGTGACTTTGCAGATGGATGCAAAAGTTATAGACGCAAAAAATGCAATGCGTGAGCATAGTATTGGCGGTATACCGATTGTTGATGATAATGGAAAGCTCAAAGGAATTGTCACAAATCGTGACTTACGTTTTGAGCACCGAAACGAACGTCCTATAGTTGAGGTAATGACTAAAGATAATTTAGTAACTGCTCCAGAAGGTACTTCTTTAAAAGATGCAGAATTAATTCTTCAACAAAATAAAATTGAAAAATTACTAATTGTTGAAGGTGATAAGCTAGTAGGACTTATTACATTTAGAGATATCACTAAGGTTACTCAAAAACCAATTGCTAATAAAGATAGTTATGGTCGATTAAGAGTAGCTGCTGCTATTGGTGTTACTGGTGATGCTGTTGATAGAGCAGAAGCTTTAGTAAATGCAGGTGTTGATGCAGTAATTATAGATACTGCTCATGGACACACACAAGGTGTTGTGCGTGTATTAAAAGAAATAAAATCTCAATTTCCAGACTTGGAAGTTGTAGTAGGAAATATTGCTACTGCAGAAGCTGCTAAATACCTAGTTGAAGCAGGAGCTGATGCTGTAAAGGTTGGTATTGGACCAGGTTCTATTTGCACAACTAGAGTTGTTGCAGGTGTTGGTTTCCCTCAATTTTCTGCCGTATTAGAAGTAGCCAATGCTATTAAAGGTTCTGGTGTTCCTGTAATTGCAGATGGCGGAATTAGATATACTGGTGATATACCAAAAGCAATTGCCGCTGGTGCTGATACGGTGATGTTAGGTTCGCTATTAGCAGGAACAAAAGAAAGTCCTGGCGAAACGATTATTTACGAAGGACGAAAGTTTAAATCGTACCGTGGTATGGGTTCTGTAGAAGCTATGAAACAAGGTAGTAAAGACCGTTACTTCCAAGATGTAGAAGACGATATCAAAAAATTAGTACCAGAAGGTATTGTTGGTCGTGTACCATATAAAGGTGAATTATACGAAAGTATTCACCAATTTATTGGTGGCTTACGTGCCGGAATGGGTTATTGTGGTGCCAAAGATATAGGTACATTAAAAGAAACGGGACGTTTTGTAAAAATCACAGCTAGTGGTATTAATGAAAGTCATCCTCATGATGTAACGATTACTAAGGAAGCACCTAATTATTCGAGGTAGGCTTCTATTGATATATTAGAACAAAAACAGCATCCATTGGATGCTGTTTTTGTTTAGCTTCGTTTAACGGTTTCGTATAACCGTCAGTTACGGGTTAATATACGCAGACTTTTCAGTTAAGCACTGACTTTAGCAATTCCGAGTGGATTCGGACGTAGTCGAATCCGCCGTAATTGCGGTCATACATTGTTGTAAACTGTGCTTATTCATTTATTATTGGTTCATAAGGAATTCCGAAAAGTCCATTCGATAAAGTGATTTTGAATTCTTCTTTATGTTCAATTTTTGCATAGTCATTTTTGTCCATAAATATTCCGTCAACATCATCTTCATATGATTTATCTTTGATTCTTCCACGAACTTCATATTTGTTTTCAGATTTAATAACCCAAGGTCCAGATTCCGTTAATTCTCCATTGGTAGTTACTGTGTATGTACTCATAACGAAATTTTTATTCACAGTTTCGTTTTTAGTTATTCTGTTTGTTTTCAGAGCAATGGTCGTTAATAAGTCAGAGGTCAAACTCAAAATCAGATAGCTTGTAATTCCAATGTATCCTATGTAAATAACTTTAGACCATTTTCCACCATTAAATTCAGATTTATGAAAAGCAATTATGAAGGCTAAAACAATGGATAATAAAATTGAAATTGGTAAAATAGAACTGCGTAATTCGGATATGTCACTCTTCAAGTATAATTCAGATTCTTTAGGTAAAAAATAAAAACTACTCAACAATGAAGTGAGAAGAAATACAATTGAAATTATTATTCTGGTTCGTCTTTTCATATTATTACCAATATTTCGTTGATAAAAAATCGTTTTAATGTTTTTTATCAATCGTTAAACGAAGTTAGTCTAAAATTTTTGGAAAGTCAACTGGCGTAATAGCGACTAAAACATACTAAGAAGCTATGGTTTCTAGAGCATCCACCAAGTAGTTAATATCTTTTTTTGTGATGTAAATACCAAAAGAAATACGTACACCGTTTAATCCATATGAGGACATCGGTCTAGTATCAATACCATAATTTTCAAACAAGCGTTTTTTGACTTCAGAAACAGGTTGCCCTATAACTTCTAAAGTTTGTATAGCACAAGATAGCTGGTCGTTTTCTGGTGTTTTTAGTTTAAATTTTGGATTGTCTTTTACTTTGTCTCTAAAGTAATGTTTAAGCGCATAAGAACGTTTTGAGATTTTATCTCCACCAATTGAATTATGAAAGGCAACAGCATCACCTAGACCTAAATATTCTGGTAAATTTCTTGTATTGTAATTTTCTAATCGTCGTATGCTTTTGTCTTTATGACCTTTTGCAACTATCAGGGGTTTTAAATACTGCTGACTTTCTTTTTTTGCATAAAATACAGCAATTCCTTTTGGAGAAAACAACCATTTATGTGCACTAGCTGTGTAAAAGTCACACTCCAAATTTTTGAGATTAATAGTAAACATGCCAGCAGTTTGTGCACCATCAACAGCAACCAGAATGCCTTTTTTATGTGCCATCTTACTAATTTCTTTAACAGGCATAATCATCCCATTAGTATTTACAATATGGCAGAGGTTTATCACTTTTGTTTTTGGCGTAATTGCTTTTTCATATATGGCAACAATATCATCTACTGTTTTTGGTAGTATTGGTAATTTTGGACGCACTAGCTTAATACCTTTTGTTTCTTGCCAAACTTCCCATGGGATATATGCACTGGTGTGGTCATGGTTAGATAATATAACTTCATCATCAGGTTGTAAATCCATACTTTTTGCTATGAGATTCATACCTTCAGTAGTGTTGTGTGTAATTGCAATTTCTTCTTTATCTACTGAAAATAGATGAGCTATATTTTTACGAACGCGTTCTTTTTCGTCTTGCCATTCGCCCCACATATATCGCGAAGGAAAACCATCTAAAGTAGCTCTATAACTATTAGTAGCACCTTGAACAGACATAGGTGATGGTCCAAGAGAACCATTATTAAAATAATAAAGGCCGTGAGCAAAATGAAACTGAGCCTTTACTGTCTCCCAAAAAGCTTCAGAATTATCATCTATATTAAAACCTTTTATTGGTTTCAGTCGCGTTTTATTATCAGCAAAAAGCTGAGGGATTACTAAGGACGCTGCTGTACCGGCAGTCAATTTTTTTATAAATGCGCGACGATTAGAAGAATTCATACTTTAATTTGGTAGTAGGACTCTAATATAAGGCAAGGCTTTTAGATATTAAAACGATATGATTTTAATCTTTAAGCAATCTTGTTTAAACGCAAAAAAAACCAAGGATTTCTCCTTGGTTTAAGCATCAATTATAAAGACTAATTTTTCTTTTTCATGTATTAGTAATTATTCAGTGCATGATGCGTAATCGTATCCTTCTCTGAAGAGTATTATACCCACAGTACCTTCGGCGTCTACAAACTCTACGACATTACCATCGCATTTAAAGTTTAATTCTGTTCTTAGAAAATTCCCAAAATTTAAATCTATAACTAGTTCGTCTCCTTCAAAAACCCATGTGTTTGGATTTGGTATTGCTGTATCTAAAGCCCCAAATGTTCCATCTGTACTATAAATTGTATGACGTAAGGATTGCGTAAATTCATAAAGTACTGTAGTTTCAAAACCAATAGGATTCCATCTACCAATAATTGTGTTTTCTGACATGTCTTCTTGCATAGTATCATCATTCGATTCGCATGATGTAAAACTGATTATGCAAACTAGTAGTAACGCTTTAAAAATTTGTTTTGTGTAATTCATAGTATCTTGATTTTAGTTCTTTGTTATAAAACATTCTAATAAGGGTTTTTCCTAGCTAATAAATAATTTATCTTTTTTTTAGGGTTTTGATATATAAGGGTTATTGTGTTTTCGTCGTATCTTTGAAAACGCTATGAAACAGAAATCTGTAATTATTGTAGGTGCTGGTATTGCTGGTATATCTGCTGCAATTAGACTAAGATGTCAGGGCCACAACGTTTCGGTTTACGAAGCTAATAATTACCCAGGCGGAAAGCTTACTGCTTTTTCAGAAAATGGCTACCGTTTTGACATGGGGCCATCATTGTTTACGATGCCTCAATTTGTTGAAGACTTATTCAAAACAGCCAATACTAATATTTCAGATTATTTTCAGTACAAGAAAAAGGACGTCGTATGTAACTACTTTTATGAAGATGGGACTACGTTTTCAGCAGTATCAGACGAAGATGAGTTTGCTAAAAAAGCAGAACAGACTTTTGATATTAAAGCAGAAGACATTAAAGAATATTTTAAGCAAAGCAAAAAGAAATATGATTTAACAGCTTCGCTTTTTCTTGAAAAATCGCTTCATAAGGTGATTACTTACTTATCTAAAGGTACGCTCAAGGCCATTTTTAATATTAATAGTTTGGATATTGATAGTACATTAGATACTTATAATTCAAAGATGTTAAAGGATAATCGTTTGGTGCAATTCTTTAACCGTTTTGCAACTTACAATGGGTCTTCGCCTTACCAAACACCTGGTATTATGTCAATGATACCACATCTGGAACAATATTTTGGAACTTACTTTCCAAAAGGCGGAATGCACCAAATTACTTTAAGCCTGTTTAAATTAGCAACAGATATTGGAGTAGATTTTACTTTTGATACTAAGGTTGAAGAGATTATAACTAAGAATAACAAAGTAGTTGGTGTTGGTACAAAGCTAAAAGATAAAACGATTAAAGCGGATATAGTAGTCAGCAACTCCGACGTTGTTCCAACGTATCGATACTTACTAAAAAAACATAAAGCACCCGAAAAAATATTGCAGCAACCCAGAAGTAGTTCGGCTTTAATATTTTATTGGGGAATTAAAAAAGAATTCCCACAATTAGATTTGCATAATATATTTTTCTCCGAGGATTACAAAACAGAGTTTGATTATATTTTTAATAAAAAGAATGTTTCTGATGACCCAACAGTTTATATAAATATTACATCAAAAGAAGAAGAATCTGATGCTCCAAAAGGGCATGAAAATTGGTTTACGATGGTTAATGTACCAAGCAATATAGGGCAAGATTGGGATAAGATTATTAAAGAAACTCGAGTTAACATCATCTCTAAATTAAGCCGATTGTTGGGAGAAGATATTTCAGATTTAATTGAATTTGAGTCCATCTTAGACCCAAGGACTATTGAGTCTAGAACACAAAGCTTTCAAGGTGCACTGTATGGCGCGTCGAGTAATAATAAATATGCTGCCTTTTTAAGACATCCAAACTTTAAATCTAGTATAAAAAATCTTTATTTCTGTGGTGGTAGTGTTCATCCTGGTGGCGGCATTCCTTTGTGTTTGCTATCAGGGAAAATAGTTTCAGAATTAATTAAAAAAAATAATTGATGTTAGATAAAAAGTTTAAACGTAACTTTTCAGTATTTCTGATTTGGTTATTTATTATTTCGGGAATTTTTGGAGTGCTATCTTCAGAGTACTCAGATTGGTTTTTAGGTATGACACCTTTAAACCTATTGCTAATGTTCGTGATATTGATAGTTAATATTAAAACGTATAAAAAAGCTGTTTTTATAGCATTAAGCATTCCGTTTTTAATAGGATTTATTACTGAAGCTTTAGGTGTAAATTTTGGGTTAATCTTTGGTAGCTATGCTTATGGAGAAAATTTAGGTTATAAAGTATTTGGTGTGCCTTTAATGATATGTATCAATTGGGCTTTATTAACAGCCGTTACTGCAGATGTTGCAAAGTCTATCTCTAAAAACAAGATTTTAACTGCAGCAATAGGTGCAATTTTAATGACTGTACTAGATTTAATTTTAGAAGTATCTGCACCTCGTTTTGATTTTTGGGAATTTGATGGTGGTGTGGTACCGTTACAAAACTATTTGGGTTGGGTAGTAACTGCATTTGTTGCACATTTAGGGTATCAGTATTTTAATATAAAGACAGATAAATTTATATCTTGGCACATATTAATCTCTATCACTATATTTTTTTCCGTGTTTTTATTCTATTAGATGAAAGATTATAACTATATCATACTAGGTGCTGGTGCATCGGGATTAATGTTGGCTTACAGAATGGCTAATGATAGTTTTTTTGATGATAAATCTATTCTTATTATAGATAAAGATTCTAATAAGGGCAACGACAGAACTTGGTCCTATTGGGAAGAAGGTCAAGGAAAATGGGATGATGTTACAGATAAAATTTGGGACTCTGTTTTTTTTAGTAACCAAACTTTTTCTAAAACTATTGACATTTTACCCTATCGTTACAAGATGATTCGCAGTGAAGCTTTTTATAATAAAATGTGGGATAGAATTAAAACTAAATCTAATATCCAATTTTTAGAGGCTTCAGTAGATGATTTTAAAGAGAATGATACAGTTGTAGTAAAAACATCTAGAGGAGAATTTAGCACTAGCCAGTTGTTTAATAGCATTCCTAAATCTAGTTATAAGAACCAAGAAAAGTTTCCTGTTTTACAGCAACATTTTTTGGGTTGGTTTATAAAAACTGCTGCAGATACTTTTGATGATGCTACAGCAACATTTATGGATTTTTCGGTACCTCAAAAAGGCAATACTCGCTTTATGTATGTTTTGCCTGTAGATAAGCAGACAGCGTTGTTTGAATATACCTTATTCTCAAAGGATTTGCTAGAGATTTCAGAATATGAAAATGCGATTAAATCTTACCTCAATGAAAAAGGTATTAAAGACTATGAGATAATAGAAACTGAAAAAGGGTCAATACCAATGACATCTTATAATTTTTTGGAATCTAATACCTCAAAAATTTTTAATATCGGAACAGCTGGTGGATGGACAAAGGCAAGCACAGGTTATACATTTAGAGCTACCACTAAAAAAACAAAAGATATTATTGAGCTCCTTAAAAAGCAAAAGGATATTTCTAACTACAAGGGTAAACGTAAGTTTTGGTTTTACGACTTATTGTTTTTGGATGTTTTAGCTAATCATAACGAAAGCGGTTCAGCGTTGTTTTCTAGCTTATTTAAAAAAACTGATGTCAAAACAATTTTTCGATTTCTAGATGAAGAATCATCACTTCTAGAGGACTTAAAAATTATTATATCTGTACCACCAAAACACTTTATTTCAGCATTATTTAAGCGTTTATTTTAGTCTTGATGAACTTGTCCTCTATGAGGTTTTAAAGCATCTCGTAAAGGTTTCATTTTATCCTCATCAACAACAATGTATGCTAAACTATGCATGTCGTTTATGTCCTCAATACCAGTTATAGTAATATCTAATTTTTCAATTTGGATATATTCTCTTAGATGAATTAAATGGTGCTCGGCAGTTTTCTTTCCAGCTGGACCTCTAAAGTCCCATATGAGTTTTAGTTTTCGCATGTTTTTAGAATAACCTTATGACTATAGAAACATAAAAAGCACTTTTAAAAGTGCTTTTTATGTTTCTGCTAAGTTAAGATATTAGTTCAGAATAATTTTTTTTGGTGATACTCTTATTATCAGAATTTATTTTAACGATATAAATCCCTGTAGCTTCAGTCTCCATATTAACTAATATATTACGTTGATTTTCGTAGTTCTTAGAAAATACAGATTGTCCAAGTAGATTATAAATTTTTACAGAGTTAACATCGATAGTTGAGTTAATATTTAACTCTCTGTTCTTTACGTAAGTGACAATATTTATGTTGTTTAATTTTAAATTATCAGAAGATAAAGTAGTAAAAGGTATAAAGCCAGATCTATTGACTGCACTAAAAGAGTTGCCAAACCCTGCTGGATTTTGATTACCTGAATCATTGGTGTATATGTAGCGTATGTCAGTAATGCTTGTGCCTTCTGGATAAAAAGTAGATAGGTCAAAAGAGACTGTATATATGTCTCCGCCTTGGTTTACCATATTTGTACCAGGAAAGCCATTAGATAATTCAGCAAACATATTATTTCCAGCATCTGCTGCATCAACAAATGCATAAAGATTAACGGGATTGCCATTTGCATCCCAATCTACTGCAATGTTATCGTCAAATGTAAAAGTTACAATATTTCCAGTAGTAGATGTGGACATTTGCGCAACTCCAACTTGGGAGATAATTAATAAAATTAAGAGTAGTTTTATTTTCATATTTTAATAATTGATTTAATTCAAATTTATTAATAAATACTCTCTTTATTTAAGAATATATTTTACGAAAACGATTTCGTGTTAATAAGATTTCAATTTTAGTATACATTTTGCAATAATAAATTATGAATACAGTTGTAATATTCCAACTTGTAAAATAGTCGATTTATGTTATTTTTGCTAGGTTGTTCGAAACGTACAATAACCGCATAAACCTTAACCTTTGTAAATATCATGCGTATTAAATTACTAAGTTTTATAATTCTGCTTCTTTGTTTCAATTTATCCTCTGCACAAAAGGATGAAACATTATTAACTATTGAAGGTGAAGACGTATCTACTGATGAGTTCTTAAAGCTATACAATAAAAATCTTGACCTTGTAAAAGACGAATCTCAAAAACAATTAGACACCTATTTAGAATTGTTTGTTAGTTACAAATTAAAACTAAAGGAAGCTGAGCGCTTGGGCTTAAATAAAGATGCAAATTATAAGCGAGAATTCGAAAATTATAAAAAACAACTCACCAAGAATTATCTATCTGATAATAAAGTTACCGATGCATTGGTAAAAGAAGCTTATGATAGAATGAGTTATGATATTAAAGCATCACACATATTAATTTTAGAAGATCCTGAAGAAGAAGATACCCTTGTGGCATACAATAAGTTATTGGACTATAGAAAGACTTTGTCTAATAAAGGTTACCAAGGAGCTAAAGCTAAATACCACAACGGTAATTCAGTTTTGGTAGAAGACTTAGGTTACTTCTCAGCATTTAAAATGGTTTATGATTTTGAGTCTGTTGCTTATAAAACAAAACCAGGAGAAGTATCCATGCCTTTCAAAACAGATTTTGGTTATCATGTAGTAAAAGTAGATGAGAAACGACCATCTCGAGGAACAGCAACAGCAGCTCATATAATGGTGTCTTTAAAACAGAACGATAGTACTATAAATCCAGAAGAACGTATTAATCAGATTTATAAAAAATTGGAACAAGGAGAAGCTTTTGACGCATTAGCTAAGCAATTTTCTGATGATAAAAGCTCTGCAAGAAATGGTGGTAAATTGCGAGCTTTTAAAAGCGGCCAGTTGTCATCTACGGTTTTTGAAAATGCTGCTTTTGAATTAGATAATGAAGAAATTTCGAAGCCGATTAAAACTAAATTTGGCTGGCACATTATAAAGCTTATCAATAAGCAACCTATACAATCATTTGAAGAATTAAAACCGAGTTTAGAATCACAGGTAAAACGTGATGCACGTTCTAAGCTTATCAATAGTGCAATGGTAAATAAGCTTTCCAAGCGTTACGAAATTAAAAAGAATCCTGAAGCTAAAGTATATTTTGAGCCAATATTGAAGGGTGCTTATTTTTCAGGTAAATTTAATTTGCCAAAGGATTATAAATCAGATACACCAGTCGTAACTGTTAACGATTCAGTATATACTAATAATGATTTTCTTCATCATTTAAAAGCAAAGCAACGTAAGTATATGCGTCAGCAAACTACAGTAAAAAAGGTTTTAGAAACTGAGTTTGAATTATTTTACGAACAATCAGTATTAGACTTTAGAGAAAAAAACCTAGTTAATGAAAATAAAGATTTTGCAGATGTATTGCAAGAGTATAGAGACGGTTTATTGCTATTTGCACTCATGGAAAAAGAGATTTGGAACAAAGCCTCTAAAGATTCAATTGGTCTCAAAAAATATTACGACGCTAATAAAGTAAAATATCAATGGGAAGATAGAATAGATGTTACTATTGCGACTACAAATAATGCAGTTGATGCAGAAAAAATTATGCCTATCATAAGACGCAATGATTCATTATCATTACTTAAAAGCGAGATAAAAAATAATGGTTTTGATAAAAAAGTCATCCTCACTACAGGCATTTTTGAAAAATCTAGTTTAAAGCTTCCTTCAGAATTAGAATTTAAAATTGGAACGTCAAAGATTTATAATCATAACGATGGTTTTCATGTTTTCAAAATTCATGATGTAATAGAAGCAAGAGAGAAAACTTTAAAAGAAGCTCGTGGTTCTGTTGTTAATGATTACCAAAACCAAATTGAAGAAGAGTGGCTAGCAAGCTTAAGAAAAAAGTTTAAAGTCGAAGTCAATAATAAAGTATTAAAGCGTTTAAAAACAAAGATAAATAATTGAAAAACAGGTTATTAAATATAATTATTGTTGTAGCTCTTTTGCAAAGTTGCGACCGTTTTAACTCTAATGAAGCTGAAAATGCAGTAGCGAGAGTTAATGATACTTATTTGTATAAGGAAGACATAAAAAAAATAATTCCTGAAGGCGCATCTAAAGCGGATAGTACTTTATTAGCTAATAGCTTCATAAATAATTGGGCAAGTAATTTATTATTAATGGATAAAGCAAAACTTAATTTATCCGAAACGCAACAAGAAAACTATGACGACTTAGTTAAGCAATATGAAACTGATTTGTACACAAAAGCATATTTAGAAGCTTTAGTAAAACGCTCAATTGATACTACCATAACTAAGGCAGAAGCTGATAAAATATATCACAGAAACAAAGAATCTTTTAAGCTCAATGATGAGTTATTAAAACTTCGTTATTTGACACTTCCACAAAACGCTGTGAATTTAGACGCCATAAAATCTAAGTTCAAAAACTTTGAAAAAGCAGACAAAGTTTTTTTAGACTCTATTGCAGTACAGTTTAAATCTTATTCATTAAATGATTCAGTTTGGGTAAGAGCATCACAGGTTTTAGAAAAGATACCAGTAGCAAATCAAACCAATAAAAATCAACTGTTAAAAAAATCTAATTTTGTGCAACTCAAAGACTCATTAAACCTATATTTGATTCAAATTAATGATGTACTTTTGCGAGGCGATTACGCACCCTTAGATTATGTTAAACCTACGGTAAAACAGATAATAAGTAACAAGCGTAAATTAGCTTTGATTAAGGAAATAGAAAATGAAATTACAAAAGATGCTATTAAAAATAAACAATTTGAAACCTATAAATAAATACACACTATCAGTCTTATTTGTATGTTTTATGCTTTTCGGATTTTCTCAAGAAATCATAAAAGACGTCGCAAAAGCTACAGAGATTACAAAGAAAAAAATAACAGGGAACCGTATCAAAGCCGATGGTGTAGCTGCTGTTGTCGGAGATTTTATCATTTTAGATTCTGAAGTAAGTAGAAGAAAAGCACAAATTAAAGCTGGTGGCGGAAATTTAGGAGATATAACTGATTGTGAATTGTTTGGTAGTGTTTTAGAAGAAAAGCTCTACGCACATCAAGCAATACAAGACAGTATAGTGGTTAATGAATTACAGATACGCTCGCAAATAGATCAACAAATGCAAGCGATTTTAGGTGAGTTTAATGGGTCAATGACGAAGTTATTAGATTTTTATAAAAAAGACTCTGAAGATGCCTTAAGAGAAGAAATTTACGAGATTAATAAGAATCAATCTCTAGCCTCTCAAATGAGAGACAAGGTTATTAGTGAAGTAGAAATTACACCGGAAGAAGTTCGTCAGTTTTTTAATGAGTTAAAAAATAGCGAAAACGGACTACCGACTTTTGGAACGGAATTACAAATTGCCAACATTGTCGTTATTCCTGAAGTTACAGAGGAATCAAAAAACGCAACAATAGAAAAGCTTAAGGGTTTCAAGAGAGATGTTGAAGAAAACGGAGCTAGCTTTACCACAAAAGTTTTATTTTTCACAGAAGATACCGGGTCGAAATCTACGGGCGGTTTATATACTTTAAACAGAAAAAGACCTCGAATGGTTAAAGAGTTTAGAGACGTAGCTTTTTCATTACAAGAAGGAGAAATTTCAGAACCTTTTGAGTCAATCTATGGTTACCACATCATTTTATTAGAGAAGATTAGAGGTCAAGAGTATGATGTAAGACACATACTTATACGTCCAGAAATAACTCCTGATGCTATTGAAGCTGCACAAAAAACGATTAATGATGTACGCTCTAAAATTGCTGATGGTTCAGTTAGCTTTGCAGATGCGGCTAGGGAATTTAGTGACGAAAAAGAAACTAAATTCGAAGGTGGTAAGTTAGTAAATCCAGTAACTCAAGATTTTAATTTTGAGTTAACTAAAATGGAGCCTGATGTTTATGCACAAGTTCAGGATTTAAAAGATGGTGAGGTTAGTCCAGTTATACAAGACGGTGACCGTGAAAACCCAATTAAATTTAAGCTTATGATGGTTACAGATCGTATTAATGACCATGAAGCGGATTTTGCAAAAGATTATCTAAAAATCAAAAGATTAGCCTTACAAGACAAACACTTTGACGCTATTGAAAAATGGCAAAAAGAAACCATTGAGTCGACTTACATAAAAATTAATGGTGAGTATAGAGATTGCGTCTTTACAGGTAATTGGTTAAAAAATAGATAATATGTCGGATGTAGCTGCTATTGAAAACTTTGTAAATAAATACAAAGCGCTTAAAAATGAGATTGCAAAAGTTATTGTCGGACAAGAAGCTGTTATTGATCAGATACTGATTTCAATTTTTTCAGGAGGACATTCTCTACTTATCGGTGTCCCTGGCTTAGCTAAAACATTAATGGTTAATACCATAGCTCAGGCTTTAGGCTTAGATTTTAAGCGCATTCAATTTACACCGGATTTAATGCCGAGCGATATTTTGGGTAGTGAAATCTTAGATGAAGACAGGAGATTCAAATTTATAAAGGGTCCAATTTTCGCTAATATCATTCTTGCAGATGAAATTAACAGAACACCACCAAAAACACAAGCAGCTTTACTTGAAGCTATGCAAGAGCGTGCTGTTACAGTAGCAGGACACAATTATAAGTTAGAGTTACCTTATTTCGTTTTAGCAACTCAAAACCCAATTGAGCAAGAAGGAACGTATCCTTTACCAGAAGCACAGTTAGACCGTTTTATGTTTGCTATTAATCTAGAGTACCCATCTTTTCAAGAGGAAGTAGATGTGGTCAAAGCTACAACTACTGATAAAAAAGTTTCAGTTAATTCTTTATTTTCAGCACAAGAAATAATAGATTTTCAGAATGTTATGCGTCGCATCCCAGTAGCTGATAATGTCATCGAATATGCAGTGGCTATGGTTGGTAAAACAAGACCTAATACTAGTACAGCTGCAGATTTAGTAAAAGAATATGTAGATTGGGGAGCAGGTCCACGTGCGTCACAGAACTTGATTTTAGCTGCTAAAACTCATGCAGCAACAAAAGGTAAATTTTCACCAGATGCCGAAGATATACAAGCTGTAGCAACTTCGATATTACGCCACAGAATTATTAAAAATTACAAAGCCGAGGCCGAAGGCATAACTGACGAAGCAGTAATTAAAAGCTTATTCTAGATTAATTGCAGCATAGTATTACATTTGTACTATGTTGAATCATCCTAACAGAATTTTTGGTTTAGATGTTATTAGAGCAACTGCAATACTTCTTGTTCTATTATCGCATTGTACTTATATTCTACCTGAATTTAATAAGAGCTTAACTGATGGTATTCGTCTACTAGGAGCAACAGGTGTAGATATTTTCTTTGTGCTTAGCGGCTATCTTATTGGTGGCATATTACTCAGAAAATTAGATGTTGGTAAAATTGCGTTGTCAGATTTAATGCATTTCTGGAAACGTAGGTGGCTTAGAACCTTGCCTAACTATTTCCTAGTATTAATATTAAATATTTTTCTAGTCTTTTTTTTAGATGATGATTTAGTTAACGATGTTTGGCTATACTTTCTGTTTCTTCAAAATTTTTTAACACTACACCCTAACTTTTTTACCGAAGCTTGGAGTTTATCTATTGAGGAGTATGCATACTTAATTTTACCTTTTTTAATGTATGTTTCATTTGTAATATTCAAAAATTTAAAAGCCTCAAAAGTGTTTTTATACACTACAGTTTTTATAATTTTTTTTCTATTTATTTTAAAAATCCATTTTTATTATTCTGTAGAAATTGAAAGCTATAAAGACTGGAGTTCTCTATTTCGAAAAGTAGTTATATACAGACTTGATGCTATTTATTACGGTTTTGTATTGGTATATCTAGTTTCAAAATATGATTTTTTTAAAAAGCAGAGTTATCCGCTATTTATCTTTGGTTTAATACTGTTTATATGCCTTCATGTTATAATAGTTTTATTACAGATAATACCAAATAGCCATAAATTATTTTATAGTATTTTTTATTTGCCATTAATTAGTATTAGTATAGCTATGGTGTTTCCTTATTTTTTAAAACTCAAAGCAAGTAATAATATAATGAAGTTTATTAAATATATCAGTACGCGTTCTTATGCTCTTTACTTAGTTAATTATTCTTTAGTAATGCTAACATTTCAACAATTTTTAAGGCCTTCGATTTTGACAGTTGTAATTTATTTAATAGTAACTTTTATAATTTCAGAAATACTGTATAGGTGGTTTGAAATACCAATTTTGAAACTAAGAAAACGCTTAGTTCCAAGATAGTTTTGTTGATTAGAAATTTTAATAATCAATTAATTAGGGTCTTAATTGTTAACTTATTAGATTATTAACCCTTAAACTGAAAAATATTCAAATTTGTTATAGATATTTTACCTTAGATTGAATTATTCCTAATGAATATTCAATTTTGTTACATATTTTTAAAAATGCTTTAAAATTTGTAAATTTGTGCTGCAAAAAAATAATTATCAACCTTTAAAAATACTATATGGCTTTTGACATTGATATGATTAAGAAGGTTTATGCCAACATGACGGAGCGCGTAGATGCAGCTAGAGATGTTGTTGGTAAACCATTAACTCTTTCAGAAAAAATATTATACTCTCATTTATGGGATGGAAAACCTACTACAGCTTTCTCTAGAGGAAAGGATTACGTAGATTTTGCTCCAGATCGTGTTGCTTGTCAAGACGCAACAGCGCAAATGGCATTATTACAGTTTATGCAAGCTGGTAAGCCAAAAGTGGCTGTTCCAACAACGGTACATTGTGATCACCTAATACAGGCAAAAGAAGGAGCTGCTACAGATTTAAAAAATGCTAATGATGTAAGTAGCGAA
This sequence comes from Winogradskyella sp. PC-19, assembly GCF_002163855.1. Taxonomy (NCBI): domain Bacteria; kingdom Pseudomonadati; phylum Bacteroidota; class Flavobacteriia; order Flavobacteriales; family Flavobacteriaceae; genus Winogradskyella; species Winogradskyella sp. PC-19. The sequence goes on from NZ_CP019332.1 coordinate 2,937,082, forward strand.
GTTTTTAATTTCCTTGAGTCTGTATCTAACAAGTATGGTATTGGTTTTTGGAAGCCAGGTGCAGGTATTATTCACCAAGTAGTTTTAGAAAATTATGCATTTCCTGGTGGTATGATGATAGGTACCGACTCTCATACTGTAAACGCAGGTGGTTTAGGAATGGTAGCAATTGGTGTCGGTGGTGCAGATGCAGTAGATGTAATGGCTGGTATGGCTTGGGAACTGAAGTTTCCAAAATTGATTGGTGTTAAATTAACAGGTAAATTATCGGGTTGGACAGCACCAAAGGATGTAATACTAAAAGTTGCTGAAATATTAACTGTAAAAGGTGGAACAGGAGCTATCGTTGAATATTTTGGCCCAGGTGCTACTGCAATGTCTTGTACAGGTAAAGGCACTATTTGTAATATGGGAGCAGAAATAGGAGCGACTACATCTACATTTGGCTATGATGATTCTATGGAGCGTTATTTACGTGCTACTGATAGAGCAGATGTAGCAGATGAAGCTAACAAAATAAAAGATTATCTAACAGCAGATGCCGATGTATATGCAAATCCGGAGCAGTATTTTGATCAAGTTATAGAAATTAACTTATCAGAATTAGGGCCACTATTAAACGGACCTTTTACTCCAGATTTATCAACAACTGTAGGTAGCGCAATGACTGAGAAAGCAACAGCTAACGAATGGCCACTTCAAGTAGAATGGGGTTTGATTGGTTCTTGTACCAATTCTTCTTATGAAGATTTATCTCGTGCATCTTCAATTGCTCAACAAGCTATTGATAAAGGTCTAAAAATGAAATCTGAACTTGGTATCAATCCAGGTTCTGAGCAGGTGCGTTACACTGCTGAACGTGATGGCATCTTAGGGATTTTTGAAGACCTAGATGCTAAAATATTCACTAATGCTTGTGGACCTTGTATTGGCCAATGGGCACGATATAGTGATCCTAAAAATGCACCTAAGAATAGTATTGTACACTCTTTTAATAGAAACTTTGCTAAGCGTGCAGATGGTAATCCAAATACACATGCCTTTGTAGCATCTCCTGAGTTAACTGCAGCAATAGCTGTTGCTGGTCGCTTGGATTTTAATCCATTAACAGATAAGTTAATTAACGAAAACGGTGAAGAAGTAATGTTTGATGAGCCAACAGGATGGGAATTACCACCAAAAGGCTTTGAGGTTAAAGATAATGGTTATTTAGAACCAGTGGCTGATGGTAGTGGTGTTGAAGTAACAGTCAACCCTACATCAGAACGTTTGCAATTATTAACTCCATTTACACCTATAGAAGGTAACATCAAAGATGTTAAATTATTAATTAAAGCATTTGGGAAATGTACAACTGATCACATTTCAATGGCAGGTCCATGGCTACGATTTAGAGGACATTTAGACAATATTGCAAATAATACATTGATTGGTGCCGTAAATGCATTTAATAAGAAAACAAATTTTGTTAAGAATCAATTAACAGGCGATTATGGAGGAGTTCCTGATACACAACGTGAATACAAGAAAAATGGTGTTTGGTCTGTTGTTGTTGGAGATCATAATTATGGTGAAGGTTCATCTCGCGAGCATGCTGCAATGCAACCACGTCATTTAGGTGTAGCTGCAGTTATTGTAAAATCTTTTGCTCGTATTCACGAAACAAACCTTAAAAAGCAAGGTATGTTAGGACTGACATTTGCTAATGAAGCGGATTACGATTTAATACAAGAAGACGATACTTTTAACTTTACAGATTTAGATGCTTTTGCACCTAATAAACAATTGACTTTAGAGATTGTTCATGCAGATGGAAGTTCGGATGCTATTAAATTGAATCATACATACAATGATTCTCAAATAGAATGGTATCATGAAGGTTCGGCATTAAACTTAATAAAAAAGCAGAATGCTTAATTAAGATATTTATTTAATATTGAAAAGGCTTTGATGAAAATCAAAGCTTTTTTATTACTAGTAATTTACAGCACACTTATAATATTCGAAATATTTTTTATCTGTGATATTAAAAGTAATAAAAAAGCCTCTCATATTATGAAAGGCTTTTTTGTACTATAAAGTTATTAACTTACAAAGCAGCAACGTGCTTAGTTAATTGAGATTTAAGGTTTCCAGCTTTATTAGCATGTATAACATTTTTCTTAGCTAACTTATCAATCATACTAACTACAGAAGGTAACATAGCTTGTGCTTCTTTAGCGCTAGTTAATTCACGTAACTTCTTGATAGCGTTACGTGTTGTTTTGTGCTGGTATCTGTTCAGCAGACGTCTCTTCTCGTTACTTCTAATTCTTTTTAATGCTGACTTATGATTTGCCATGTCTTTTACTTTTATTAAAAAATTGTAGCCCGTAGGGGAATCGAACCCCTCTTACCAGGATGAAAACCTGGCGTCCTAGCCGATAGACGAACGGGCCATTTATATTTAGTTTTTTTAAGCTTTATTAAGAGCTTTTGAAAACTATTTAAAATTTAAATGAACAACAATGTTTCCATTGCGGATGCAAAAATACAACTATTTTTAAATGTTGCAACACCAAAGCAATTTTTTTTAAAAAAAATTAATATGCCTTTGCAAAGAGGACACGTTGTTTTGATATATTACCTGTGTAAACACATTGTCCTTCCTCCATTACGCTGTCGTAAGGAATACATCTAATGGTAGCTTTTGTAAGTTCTTTTATTTTATTTTCAGTCTCTATTGTACCATCCCAATGAGCAGAAATAAACCCAGTTTTAGTTTCTAGTATTTTTTTGAAAGTTTCGAAGTCATCTACTTCTGTTATATGTTCATCTCTGTAAGTCTGTGCTTTATTAAATAAGTCTTGTTGAATCGTATTCAATAAATCTGAAATTTTATTCTCAATACCCTCAATTGTAACTACTTCCTTAGTTAACGTGTCACGTCTAGCTAATTCAACAGTGCCATTTTCTAAATCTTTTGGGCCAATAGCAATACGAAGTGGTACGCCTTGTAGTTCGTGCTGGGCAAATTTAGCACCAGGTCTAAAAGTATCTCTGTCGTCAAATTTTACACTTATGTTCTTTGCCTCTAAGTCAGATTTTAGTTTTGATACAACTTTTTTTATAGCTTCAAACTGTTCATCGTTTCTATATATGGGAACAATAACAACTTGGTTAGGAGCAAGGTTTGGCGGTAATACTAGGCCTTGGTCATCACTATGAGTCATTATTAATGCGCCCATCAATCGAGTAGAGACACCCCATGACGTAGCCCAAACGTAATCTTGTTTTCCTTCTTTGTTAGTAAACTTAACATCAAATGCCTTTGCAAAATTTTGACCCAAAAAGTGAGATGTTCCGGCTTGAAGGGCTTTTCCGTCTTGCATTAGGGCTTCTATACAATGCGTATCTATTGCACCAGCAAAACGTTCGCTTTCTGTTTTTACACCTTTGATAACAGGAATAGCCATAAAGTTTTCAGCAAAATCGGCGTATACTTTATTCATCTGTTCTGTTTCAGCTATAGCTTCTGATTCAGTGGCGTGAGCAGTATGTCCTTCTTGCCATAAAAATTCTGCTGTACGTAAAAATAAGCGTGTACGCATCTCCCAACGTACAACATTTGCCCATTGGTTAATAAGTATAGGTAAGTCTCTGTAACTTTGAATCCATCCCTTGTATGTATTCCATATAATAGCTTCACTTGTTGGTCTTACTACAAGCTCTTCTTCTAATTTTGCTTCAGGATCAACTCTTAACTTACCTTCGTTATCTGGATCATTTTGTAACCTGTAATGTGTGACTACAGCACATTCTTTAGCAAAACCTTCAGCATTCTTTTCTTCGGCTTCAAATAAACTTTTAGGAACGAAAAGCGGAAAATAAGCATTTTGATGTCCAGTAGCTTTGAACATTTTATCTAATTCTGCTTGCATATTTTCCCAAATCGCATAACCGTAGGGTTTGATAACCATGCAGCCTCTTACCGCTGAGTTTTCAGCTAAATCGGCTTTGACCACCAATTCGTTATACCATTTTGAATAATCTTCTGCTCTTTTTGTAAGATTTTTGCTCATTATCTGTTATTTGGCACAAATGTTGTGACTATGTTAAATAAAAAAATAGTAGAGCAAAACTAACTATTTTTGTAATGTTCAACAATTTAAATCATCATAGATATGCGATTTACTTATACACTCAAAAAATTAACAGCACCATTTATAGCGTTAGGAGGAATTTTAATGCTTTCTTCATGCGGTGCTTATCAATACGTTGGATACGATAATGACGGAATATACAGTTCTGATGAAGTTGTTGTAGATGTTAACGAGGCAGCTACAAACCGAACTAATGACAATTACTATGCAAATTATTTTGCTGAACATGTTAACGAAGCACAATTATTGCAAGATGAAGGTGATGTCTTTACTGATATTGACTCTTACAGCAGCGGCTCTGTTGCTAGTCAAGACGTAGAGATTATTGAAGATTATGGAGGTTGGGGTCAAGTAAACGATCAAGTAACTATTAATTATTATAATACTGGTTGGAATAACTGGGGTTGGGGTTTTAATGACCCTTGGTTATGGAATGGAGGTTTTGGATTTGGTTGGAATAACTTTGGTTGGAATAATTGGCGTTGGAATAGATGGTATGGTAATATTTGGTATAGTCCATGGGCATGGAACGGAGGCTTCGGTTGGGGTTACAACAACTGGGGTTGGAATAATGGCTATCATAGAAATCAGTTTGCATATAACTATAGTAGACGCGGTAATGCATACAACAGGTCATCTGTTCAAAATAGTAGAAGAAATAGAACAGGTGTATCTAGACGACTAGCATCTGTTAATAGAAGAGGTACAACTGTAGGAAGAAGAAATATGACAACTCGACCAAGTCGTACAATACGAGACCCACGAATTCGTGGAGGTAACTCTACATCGACGAGACCATCGAGAGGTACTGTCACTAGACCATCTAGAGGTACAACAACTCGTCCGTCTAGAGGTACAACTACTAGACCATCACGAGGAACTACGACTAGATCTTCAAGAGGTTCTGTGTCTAGACCATCTCGTAGTGGATCAGTTAGAAGTTCAAGAAGTTCTTCTTCTCGTTCTTCAGGAAGTGTAAGATCTTCAAGTAGCAGAAGTAGTTCTTCAGGAGGTTCTCGTTCAGGAGGTTCTCGAGGTGGAGGTAGAAGAGGATAATTTCAAAAAAAATATTAGTTTAAATTAAATTATGAAAAAAGTTATTTTACTCTTCATAACAGTACTTTTCATGTCCTTTATTAACGGGCAAGACATAACTGATGCCGTTAGATATTCTGACGATGAAATAAATGGTACAGCTAGATTTAGAGCTATGGGAGGCGCATTTGGCGCTCTAGGTGGAGATTTGTCAGCTGTAAGTATAAACCCAGCAAGTTCTTCTGTTTTTACACAAAGTAGAGCCTCTTTTACCATTGGTTATAATACTAAATCTAATAATTCTAATTATTTTGGAAGTTCTTTAAACGAGAGAGATGGAAATATTAATTTTTATCAAGGAGGAGGAGTTTTTGTTTACGAATCAAATAATCCAAGTACTAAATGGAATAAATTTTCTTTAGGAGTAGCTTATGACCAAACTGGAAATTATGATGATAATTGGTCTGTTTCGACATTAGATGCAACAACATCTATTTCTGAATATTTTCTTGGGTATAGTCAAGGTCTACGATTAGATGAAATTTCTGCATTTCCAGGTGAATCTTTGAGTGAAGCTTATGCCGACATAGGCTCGGTTTACGGTTATGCAAATCAACAAGCATTCTTAGGATATGAATCTTTAATAATTGACCCTGTAGAAAATACAGATGACAACACTGCTTATGTAAGTAGTATTTTGGGTGATAGATTTAATCAAAATTATTTTTTTAATTCTACTGGATATAATGGAAAAATGGCATTTAATTTTTCAGGTCAATACGATAATAAACTTAATATAGGTTTAAATATCAACGCCCATTTTATTAACTACGAGCGATTAACCCTAATGAATGAAATCAACACGAACCCTAACTCTGCAGTTGAACGTGTGAATTTTGAAAATGCTTTAAGAACAACAGGAGCAGGGTTTTCTTTTCAGATTGGGTCTATTTATAATGTAACAAAAGAATTAAGGGCAGGACTATCTTATCAATCTCCTACTTGGTATAGAATAACTGACGAATCTAGTCAATATATTGAAACTCTTGTAAGCCAAGGTAGCGCCTTTAGAGTGATTGATCCAGGTATAATTAATATTTTTCCTGAATATAGATTACGTACTCCAGGAGAATTAACGGGTAGTTTAGCTTATGTATTTTCTGGTAAAGGTTTGTTTAGTTTTGATTATTCCCGTAAAGATTATTCTGAATCTTTATTTAAACCAAATGACGACCCGTTTTTTGCTTTTCAAAATAACGAAATTCAAAACTTATTAGGTGTTTCTAATACATATAGATTTGGGGCTGAATACAGATATAATCAGTTTAGTTTTAGAGGAGGTTATAGATTTGAAGAAAGTCCTTACAATGATGATTCAATATTAGGAGATTATACAGTTTATTCTCTAGGTCTAGGATATAAAATAGGAGATTTTGCTATTGATTTAGCATACATACAAGGCCAGAGAGAGCAAAATAACTTATTATATTCTGATGCTCCAACATTCAGAGAAAGTGCTCAAGTAGACTCTAAGCTAACAGATGTAGTTATTACTCTTTCTTTCGGAATTTAATATAATTATAGATTTACAAAAACCTCTAGCATAAATGTTAGAGGTTTTTTTTGTAAGTATATCTAAGGAATTACGACTAGAAAACACAGAATCAAATAACTTAACCATGAATTCTATTTGGCTTTTTGAAGATGTAAACCTCTTTAGTTTATTATGCACACACAAGTTTAAGGCTTACAAGCATAATCACGATTTTGATGCTTATAAGAAAAGTGACTACATTTATTTTGAAGAAGATGCTGCCAATAAAGTTTATCTAATCGAAAAAGGTAAAGTCAAGATTGGCTATTATAATGAAGATGGAGCCGAAGTAGTTAAAGCTATTTTACGTAAAGGCGAATTGTTTGGAGAGAAAGCAATATTAGGCGAAAATACAAGAGATGAGTTTGCACAATCGATAGATAATAATACTTCAATTTGTCCTGTTGGCGTTAATACGATGCATGATTTAATGCGAGCTAATCAAAAATTCAGTTTTAAGATATATAAGTTTATTGGTTTTAAATTCAAAAAGCTAGAACGCAGGCTTCAGCTTTTACTTTTTAAAGATGCCAAGACGCGTTTAAGCGAATTTTTAGATGAACTTTGTAATGATTATGGATATAATTGCGAAAAGACAGGAGATTATGTTATCAAACATCCATACACACAAAAAGGTATTGCCTCTTTAATTGGTATCTCGCGACCGACTTTAAATACGCTTATGAATGATTTAAAGCTACAAAACATAATTGATTTTAATAGAAGAGAAATTAGAATCCTAAAAAAGGTAGCTTAATGTCAGCTAGCTGACATTTTATCCAATTTTGGTCATATAATTTAGCATCATCAAATTATATGAACTTAAAAAATTGGATAATGATTAAAAAAATGTTTTTAGGAGTTTTAGCATTAGGATTAATGGTAACTTCTTGTAGTGACGACGACGATGTGCAAATAATTCCTGATGCAGGAGTATTAAATGGTAGTGATTTTTCATTTACTGTAGATGGTACTCCAGATTTTGTTACAGGTATATCAACAGATGCAAATGCTGTTGGTACAAACAGAACTTTTGTAATTACAGATTTAGATTTAAATATTTTGGGAACTCCTCCAAATATTGAAGCTTTAGAAGGAGTAAATTTTGAAGCTGCTGGACGCGGTGTGTGTCTAATATGGTACTTAAGATTTGAAAACGATACTAATATTGACACCGTAACCAATGCTAATGATTTAACAGGGTCTTTTGACTTATCTAATTCTATAAGAGTAGAACGAGGGCCTAATGCAGATGCATTAACAGGTGGCCCATTCAACTTTACAGTAGATGGAACACCAGATATGGTTAGTGGTATAGCATTTGAGAACCCCAATAATAGAATTGGTACTAATGCTACATGGGTAATTACAGATGATACAGGTATGATTTTAGGCACACCACCTACACTAACTGCAGTTGAAGGTGTTGATTTCGATGGAGCAGGAGTTGGTGTTTGTTTAATATGGTATTTGCGTTATGAAAACGATACTAATATCGCTACTGTTACTAATGCTAATGACCTGACAGGTACGTTTCATTTATCAAATTCTATTACAGTTAATAGAAATTAAAATAGTATAAACTTAATGTTATTAATAAAGCGTAGTTTCGTTTAAGAAGCTGCGCTTTATATTTTTATAAGATGAATAAATCAAAACGGAATAATATTATTTTCTTAGTAGTAATAGCTTTATTATTAATACCTCAAACTAGAAAACCTATACAGGTATTACTGCACAAAGGTATTGCTTTGATTAATCCGGTCAGTCTTACAGAGATTAGTGATAGAGTAACAATAAGTAATTACAATTGGAAGCTTCAAAAAGAAGATGGAAAACCCTATAATTTTGAAGATGCAAGAGGAAAAGTAATTATTTTGAATTTTTGGGCAACTTGGTGTCCGCCTTGTATTGCCGAAATGCCAAGTTTACAAAAACTCTATGATAAATACGGCAACGAGGTTGTATTTCTATTTGCTACAAGTGATTCTATAACGACAACAAAAACTTTTAAAACTAAAAATCAATACACTATTCCTGTTTATAAAATACTTTCTAATCCACCAGCAGAGTTGGAAACATCTTCAATTCCGCGAACATTGATTATTAATCAAAAAGGTGAAATTGTTATTGATAAATCTGGTGCAGTAAATTGGTTTGGAGAAAATATTCTGAATAATATAGATGAACTCTTAGAACGTTAATTCTACTTAAAATACTTTTTTGGAACAATAAGCATCCCAAAATTTTCGCCTTTATGTTTTCCTAAATGTTTGTGGTGAATTTTGTGAGCACGTCTTACACCACGAGCATACTTGTTGTCGATATTTCTTAACCATTTAAAACGCTGATGGATAAATATATCATGAACAACGAAATAAGCAATCCCGTATGCTAAAATTCCAAAGCCAATAGGTAAGGTAAACCACATACCTTCAACACTCCACAAATAGAAGCATGTCATACTCACTACAGCATAAAAAATAAAAAAAGCATCATTACGCTCAAACCAGCTATCGTGGTCTTTATGATGATGGTCTTTGTGTAAGCTCCATAAAAAACCATGCATTACGTATTTATGAGTAAACCATGCGTTGAATTCCATTATAAAAAATGTCCCGAAGAATATAAGTATCCAAAGAAATGTTTGCATTGAGGTAAGTAATTTTTAAAGTAAGTTTAATTGGTATTTTACATAACTTCTAGTTAATAGCTCTACTTTTTTGTAATCAGGAACTCTGATTCTGGCAGATTTTATTTCTAAGGCTGGCGTCTTTTTTAGTTTGTCTAATAGTTTGCTATAATATCTATATGCCATAAACACACCAAAACGAGCTTCGAGAGGTAGTTTTTTGATGCCTACAAGTCCTTTTGCAAAATCTTCTTCTATATCAGTAATTATAGCTTGTTTTGAAGCTTCATCTAAATGATTTAAATCTGTATTTGGAAAATAAGTACGACTCAAATCTTCAAAGTCAGCTTTCAAGTCTCTCAAGAAATTTACTTTCTGAAAAGCTGAGCCTAAACTCATTGCTGAGTCCTTTAGCTCATCATATTTTTTATCATCTCCTTTAACAAAAACTTTTAAGCACATTAAGCCTACCACGTCAGCTGAACCATAGATATAATCTTTGTATTCTTCTGGAGTTAAATAGTTGTGTTTGTAAAGGTCTTGTTTCATACTTTTCATAAAAGCATCGACCATATGCTTTTCGATATTGTATTTATGATATGTTTCTTGAAATGAATTAAGAATTGGATTTAAGCTTATTTTCATTTCTAGTGCATCTTCTAAATCATTAGAAAATTTATCAAACAATATAGCTTTATCGTAATCATGAAATGTGTCAACAATTTCATCAGCAAATCTTACAAATCCATATATATTGTATATGTCTTGTCTGATGCTGTCTGAAAGCATTTTCGTTGCCATAGAGAATGATGTACTGTAAGAGGTAGTTACCAGCTTACTACATTCTCTAGAAACTCTGTCGAAGATTGATTTCATGTTTTTAATTTTTTATTTGTTTTTTTATTAAGTCTGCTGCGAGTTTACCTGATATTAAGGATGGTGGGACTCCAGGACCAGGAACTGTTAATTGTCCAGTAAAAAAGAGATTTTTTACTTTTTTACTTTTTAAATTAGGTCTTAAGAAAGCAGTTTGTGATAGCGTATTTGCCATACCATATGCATTTCCTTTGTAAGAATTATACTCCTTTTTAAAGTCTTTGACGCAAAAAGACTCTTTAAAGATAATATTATTTGTCACCTTTTGATTGGTTTTCTTTTCAAATCTGTCGATAATGATATCAAAATACTGTTCTCTAAGAGCTTCAGTGTCCTCAAGATTAGGTGCAATAGGAATCAGAAAGAAGCCAGTTTCGGAATCTTTAGGTGCCATAGATGCATCAGTTATTGAAGGAAAATTAACATAAAAGAGTGGTTGTTTGGGCCACTTTGGATTATCATAAATATCTTCGGCGTGTGCTTCAAAATCAGTATCAAAAAATAGGTTATGATGTTCGACATTTTTTAGTTTCTTATCAAAACCAACATAAAAGAGAAGAGAAGATGGGGCAAATGTTTTCTTATCCCAATAAGCTTCACTATACTGTCTGTATTCTTTATCTAATAATGTTTCAGAATGACTATAATCTGCACCACTAAGAACATAATTAGATTCTATTTCTTTACCGTTTACAGTAATTCCTTTTGTCTTTCCGTTTTCAACATTTATCTTTTCTACTACTGCATCTGTATTTAGTTCAACACCAAGACTTGTTGCTAAATCTCTCATGGCTTTTATAACTTCGTACATACCACCTTTTGGATGCCAAGTCCCTAAGCCAAAGTCAGCAAAATTCATAAAACTATAAAATGAAGGTGTTTTACTTGGTTTTGCTCCAAGAAATAACACAGGAAACTCTAACGTAGATATAAGTTTTGGATTTTTAAATTTCTTTCTGACTTCGCTACTTATAGTTCTAAAAAATTGGTCAACACGTGTTACAGTCTCTTTAGTTACCAACTCTAGTGGCGATAATCCAGGTTTTAGAACAATTTTATTTATTGCAATATCGTAATTGTCTTGCGCCTTAGATATGAATTTTCTTAAGGGCTCAGAACTTCCTGGTTCAATACGCTCAAATTCTTCGCAAATTTTGTCCATGGTATCACCAATAGTAATTTCATCATCTGAGAAGAAAATTTTGTAAGCAGGACTTAGTTTATCTAGTTCGTAATAATCCTTTGTTGATTTATCGAAGTCATTGAAAAATTTTTCAAAAATATCTGGCATCCAATACCAACTTGGACCTATATCGAAAGTAAATCCTTCTTTTTTTAATTGTCTGGCTCTTCCACCAACTGTACTGTTTTTTTCAAAAACAGAAACTTTGTAGCCATCTTTAGCTAAATAGCAAGCAGCTGAAAGTGATGAGAACCCAGAACCTATAATAGATATTTTAGTCATTATTTAAGATTGTCAGTAACTTCTTGTATTGATTTAAAGCATTTAATTTTTGGAGGTAAATTGTCCATGTCTATACTGTTCAGCATTTGGCCTAAAATCCAAAACTCCGCATCAGTCTTTTCTAGCAAGGTTTCGCTGAATGATTTTAAGTAATCATCTATTTCTTCCTTTAGTGGCTTTATAGTAAAATAGGATAAGAATATAATGTCATCGTAATAATTAAGTATATCCGCTAGGCTTTCCATAGGAACACTTTGACCTAAAAAGATACAATGATAGTTATTACTAACAATTTGATAATTCAAGAACATAATACCTAGTTCATGAATTTCGTTATCGGGTAAAAAGAGAACAAATGTTTTCTTAGAGTTTGGTTTAGTTTCTGACTGAATAAACTCAGTGTTTATAAGTATTTTTTGACGAATAAGGGTTGTCAAAAAATGTTCGTGAGCTGGAGTTATAGTATTTGTTTGCCATAACAATCCAATTTCAGTAAGCAGAGGAATAAATATGTCATAAAATATATCATCGAAGGATTTGTCCTTTAACAAAGCTTCGTAGGTATTGTAAAAAAGAGCTTGATCAAAATTAAGCATTGACAACTTAAATGAGTTTATTGCATGGCTCTCTAAGTTTGTTTGAGATGCAATTTCCCTAACTAGCGCAGGAATTTCTTCTGGCTTTAGGGTTGCTATTTTAGATATTTTGTAGCCGTTATTGTTAAGGTAGCTTACATTAAGCATCTTCTGAAAACTAGCTAAGTCGTAATATCTTATGTTTGTGTCTGTTCTTTTTGGGGATAAGAGGTTGTAGCGTTTTTCCCAAATACGAATAGTATGCGCTTTAATACCTGTAAGATTCTCTAAATCTTTGATACTAAATTTATTTTTCATGTTATTCATACAAGCTCTATTTGTTTATCAAAATAAAATTAATGTTAAACAAAAGTAAGTGTTTAACTTTTAAGAGTACGGTATTTAACAAAAATTAAGTAAAAAAATGGAAAATAAATAAAGTGCGCACGAGAAGACTCGAACTTCCACGGACTAATGTCCACCAACCCCTCAAGCTGGCGCGTCTACCAATTCCGCCACGTGCGCAAAAAATGAAATATAAATGTAAAAAAAAAGTTAAGCAATTTGCTTAACTTTTTTTGTGACTTGGCTGGGGCTCGAACCCAGGACCCTCTCCTTAAAAGGGAGATGCTCTACCAACTGAGCTACCAAGTCATTAATCTTTTTCTCTAACGAGGGTGCAAATATAAAATGTTTAATTAATAAAACAATGCTTTTTTTATATATTTTTTTGTTTTTTTGTGGGACAGCTTTGTAGGTGTTTCACAATCAATTTATAAGCAAATATGATTATAGTTTTAATGGGGTATATGGGTTCTGGGAAATCTACAATTGGCAAGGAATTAGCTGCGATTTTAAGTTATAATTTTATTGATTTAGATGATTATATCGTAGATAGAGAGAAGATGTCAATTTCTGAAATATTTGACAAAAAGGGAGAAATTTATTTCAGAAAGAATGAGGCTGCATATTTAGAGGAGATTTTAGAAGGAGAAGACAAAACGGTTTTATCTCTAGGCGGAGGTACGCCGTGTTACGGAAATAATCTAAATCTAATACTAAATAGTATAGAGGTTAAATCTTTTTACTTAAAAGCGTCTATTCCTGAGCTAGTAAAACGTTTGAAACCCGAAAAAAGTAACCGTCCAGTAATTAATCATCTAAAAACTGATGAAGAATTTTTTGAGTTTTTTGGAAAGCACCTTTTTGAGCGTTCTCCATTTTATTCAAAATCGAATGTTACTATTACTACTGATAATAAAACTTCGAATACCATTGTAGAAGAAATTGTATTAAATTTAATCTAAGTAGGCTTCGTAAGGTTGCTTACTTAAATTAACATTAATATGTTCTTTCAGAGAAGTTGAAAGAGATATACCTTTAAAATCTGCTTTTACAGGAAATTTTTTATGATTTCTGTTTACTAAAACTGCTGTTTTAAATTGTTTTAAAGGGACTTCTAAAAAATGCCTTACACCGTATATCAGCGTACTACCAGAGTTAAGGACATCATCGACTAAAACTATTGATTTATTGGTATACTCTTTTGAAGTAAGTGAAGTTGATAATGGATTTAAAGGTGTTTTTTTATCTATTGAAACTTTGCATAATACACTATGTATTTTTGATATTTTATCTAAGTTTGCTTTGATTTTTTTTGCTAGCAGAAACCCGTTTTTATCAATACCTGCTATAATTAGCTCTTTTTCATTAACGTTTGATTCATATATTTGATAAGATATTCTTTTTATCTTATGCTGAATTTCTTGATGATTGAGTATGGTATTTTTTTCTGTTATCATGCTTTTTTTTAAATATATAAAGAGTTATTTATTCATAAGGTAACAATAAAAATCATTCTTCTTCATCAATGTAATTTTCTATAGAGCGTCTGTCTTTTTTTGTGGGTCTTCCTGTTCCTTTTTTTCTATAATAGTCTTTACTATATTTTAATAATTCTTGAGCTTCAAATTCAGATTTAGGAGTTAAATCGGTTATGTAGATATCGACAAGTTTTGCGCCAACACGGTTAGGTGGAATGTCATTTATTCTAATCTTATAATTAACTTGATTTTTTCTAAGTACTATTGTATCACCTATATAGACTTCTCTACTAGGTTTTACAACAGCTTCATTGACCTTTACTTGACCTTTTTTACAGGCAATTGAGGCTTGATTTCGGGTTTTGTGATATCTCACACACCATAAATACTTATCTATTCGCATATAATTTAACTAAAAACTGCGTTAATCAATTTGTACAAAAGTATTATATTATTGTATCTTGCGGCCTAAAATTAAGCAATATTGAACCGTGTTTATGCTTTAAATAAATATGAATTTAAATGACCCTATGAAATTAAGAACATTCCTATCTAGTATTTTTGTTTTTTCACTATTGATTTTTGCTTGTTCACCAGATGAGCCTGAAATATCTCTTGTACCTGATAGAGATAGAACTGAGCAACAAGCAACAGATAAAGCCTTGTTATTATCATATTTAGGTACGCATTATTATAACAGTGCAGATTTAGCAGCAATTATAAATCCAGAGCCTAGCGACATTATTATTACTGAATTGGCAGAAGGAGCTACAGTTCCTATGGGACATACATTATTGGCTGGTGCTGTTGAAACAAGAACTACAGTTTTTGAGGAAGCAACTTATGAATATTATATTCTGAAAATAAACCAAGGAGGAGGAGATGAGTCACCTAATTTTACAGATAAAGTAAGAGTAGAGTATGAAGGTAGCTTAATTGAAGATGCTTCTGTTTTTGATAGCGCTATTAATCCTGTAGATTTTAATTTGGTAGGATTTGGAGTTAATTCTGGCGGAGTTATTACGGGGTGGCAACGTGTTTTTCCAGAATTCAACACTGCAGCTAGTTTTACAACTGGGTCTAATGTAGAATATGACGATTATGGAGTTGGTGTAATGTTTTTGCCATCTGGTTTAGCTTATTTTTCAACGCAATTAGTTGGTATTCCTTCATATTCTAATTTAATATTTAAGTTTACTTTATTTCAAACTGAAATAAATGACCATGATAGTGACGGTGTGCCATCATACATCGAAGATTTAAATAATAATTCAAGTACTTTCGATGAAGATACTGATGATAACTCAATTGTAAATTATGTTGACCCTGATGATGATGGAGATGGTGTACTTACAATTAATGAACTATTTAGAACTGAATATATTGTTGACACAAATAATGGTGAATCAGAACCTGAATTAGATAATAATGAATTTGAATTAGGTAGAACCCAATCCATGGGTGTTATAACTATAACAACAGGTAAAATATTAGACACAGATAATAATAATATTCCTGATTATTTGGATGAGGATATTACAATTAATTACAATGAGTAGTATAAATATTAGAAAAAAAAACCCGCTAATTTAATTAGCGGGTTTTTTTTTCTAATATTTATACTTTATAATTTGTATGATAAACTTAAAATAAGTTGCTCAGGTCTTGTATCTAATCGGTCAAGAGAGATAACATTATTATTGTCTATAAAAGTAGCTTCATTATCGCTAAAACCTCTTTCGTATCTTAAATCTATTCCTAACCTATTAAGATTTAATCCAATACCAAAATTTAAACCTACACTAAAGTCACTTTCAATATTATCAATCCTAGTATTGCCAAAATCTGTATCCAAAATATATTGTAATGCTGGACCACCAAAGACGTTTATTGGCCCTAATACTTTTAGACCAACCAATAAGGGTACATCAATTTTTTGTACATCAAATTCACCTAAGTCGTAATCACTTTTCGTCTTAGTATAAACAATTTCTGGTCTGAAATATAGTTTGTTTCCTAACTTGCCAAATACACCAATATGGTATCCTACATTTTGGTCTGGGTTTTCAAAATTTTGGGCAGCCGATTCAAAATAATCTCCGTTACCACCATAATTTAAACCTGCTTTAATACCAAATCCACTTCCAGATTGCGCAAATAAACTTGTTGAAAATCCTGCCACTAAAAGTGCAGTAAAAAATAAATTCTTCATAATTATTCGTTTTTGATTTAGATTACTTAAACAAAAACGCTGCCAAACTCAACTTATTTTCTACTGATTGCTTTTTTTGAAGCCTCAATTATCGCTTTACTGTTTAATCCGTACTTGTCCATAAGCTGGGCAGGTGTGCCAGATTCTCCGAAAGTGTCTTTGGTTGCAACAAACTCTTGAGGTGTTGGATTGTTCTCTACCAAAACTCTAGAAACACTTTCTCCTAGACCACCTAAGTAGTTGTGCTCTTCGGCTGTTACAATACAACCTGTTTTAGAAACAGATTCTAAAATAGCAGCATCATCTAAAGGCTTTATCGTATGAATATTTATGACCTCAGCAGAAATACCTTCGTCATTTAAAGCTTTAGACGCTTCCAATGCTTCCCATACGAGATGACCAGTAGCAACAATAGTTACATCAGTTCCTTCTGTAAGTTTTATAGCTTTTCCTATCTCAAAATTTTGGACTTGAGGAGTGAAATTTGCTACTTTTGGACGTCCAAAACGTAAATAAACAGGACCATTATGTTTTGCAATCGATAATGTAGCTGCTTTTGTTTGATTATAATCACAAGTATTGATAACTGTCATTCCTGGAAGCATTTTCATTAAACCAATATCTTCTAAGATTTGGTGCGTTGCACCATCTTCACCTAATGTTATACCTGCGTGAGAAGCACAAATTTTTACATTTTTTCCTGAGTAAGCTACACTTTGTCTTATTTGATCGTAAACACGACCAGTTGAAAAATTTGCAAATGTTCCTGTAAAAGGGATTTTCCCACCAATAGTAAGACCAGCTGCTATACCAATCATATTTGCTTCTGCTATGCCAACTTGGTAAAATCGCTCTGGATGATTGGCTTTGAAGTCATCCATTTTTAAAGAACCTATTAGATCTGCGCAAAGTGCAACAACATTTTCGTTGGTTTGTCCAAGTTCTGTTAAACCAGCACCAAACCCCGAACGTGTATCTTTATTTCCTGTGTTTTCGTATGTTTTCATAATTCTTAAATCAAAAATGGATTAATAATCGCCTAAGGTCTCAGCATTTTGGGTTAACGCAATTTGTAATTGCTCATCATTAGGTGCTTTACCGTGCCAGGCATGAGTATTCATCATAAAATCTACACCATTACCCATTTCCGTTTTTAGTAAAACACAAACTGGTTGCCTTTTTCCGGTTCTAGATTTTGCTTCAGTCATACCTTCGAGGATAGCTTCTATATTATTCCCTTCTTCAATCTCAACAACAGTCCAACCAAAAGCTTCAAATTTCTGTTTGATATTACCCATTGGTAAAACATCATCTGTTGCTCCATCTATTTGTTTCCCATTTAAGTCAATAGTAGAAATTAAATTATCTACTTTTTTTGCAGAAGCATACATAATTGCCTCCCAATTTTGACCTTCTTGTAACTCTCCATCTCCATGAAGACTGTATATCAGATGAGAATCCGCGTTTAATTTCTTTGCTTGAGCAGCGCCAATTGCAACTGACATACCTTGACCAAGAGAACCAGAAGCAATTCTAATTCCTTCTAGACCTTCGTGAGTTGTAGGGTGTCCTTGAAGTCTTGAGTTGATTAATCTAAAAGTATTTAATTCATCTACAGGAAAGTATCCCGAACGTGCAAGAACACTATAATATACAGGAGAAATATGTCCGTTAGATAGAAAGAATAAATCTTCACCAAAACCATTCATGTCAAAATGGTCTTTTCTATCCATTATCTCTTTATAGAGAGCGACAAAAAATTCGGCACAACCAAGGGAGCCTCCTGGGTGACCAGAGTTTACCTTGTGTACCATGCGAAGTATATCTCTTCGAACTTGGGTTGTTAAATCTTGTAATTCTTGAATGTTTGGCATCTTTTTATGACTTATTTTAGTGCTTCAAAAATAGTGGTTTCGTTTTCTGTAACAAAGTCTCAAAGAAGCCACTTATTAACGATTTTATTGAATTGCTAACAATTTTAAATTTAATTAAGAGCTTATGCAATTGAGTTATTTATATTTGCGCTTTCACAACTATTTTAATGGATTTTAAAAAGATTGCCATAGATGCTGGAAGTAAAGCCAGAGCAGGAGAGATAAAAACAGATCACGGTAAAATTGAAACACCAATTTTTATGCCAGTGGGTACAGTTGCTACTGTAAAAGGCGTACATCAGCGTGAACTAAAAAACGATATTAATCCTGATATAATTTTAGGAAATACCTACCATTTATATCTAAGACCACAAACAAAGATTTTAGAAGAGGCAGGCGGATTACATAAATTTATGAATTGGGATAGAAATATCCTTACAGATTCTGGCGGTTATCAAGTTTATTCTTTATCTGCAAATCGCAAGATTAAAGAAGAAGGTGTTAAGTTTAAGTCTCATATAGATGGTAGTATGCACATGTTTACTCCTGAAAATGTTATGGAGATACAACGTTCTATAGGTGCTGATATTATTATGGCTTTTGATGAGTGTACACCATATCCTTGTGATTATAATTATGCTAAGCGCTCGATGCATATGACACATCGATGGTTAGATAGATGTATTAATCATTTAGAAAAAACACCTTTTAAATACGATTACGAACAAACTTTTTTTCCAATTGTACAAGGCAGTACTTATAAAGATTTGCGAAAACAATCTGCAGAATATATTGCTAATGCAGGTGCGCAAGGTAATGCAATTGGCGGTTTGTCAGTAGGAGAACCTGCAGAGGAAATGTACGGTATGACTGAAGTAGTTTGTGATATTTTACCAGAAGACAAACCAAGATATTTAATGGGAGTTGGTACGCCAATAAATATTTTAGAAAATATTGCGTTAGGTGTAGATATGTTTGACTGTGTAATGCCAACAAGAAATGCAAGAAATGGCATGCTTTTTACAGCTCATGGCACCATTAATATAAAGAACGCTAAATGGGCTAATGATTTTTCACCTATTGACGATATGGGTATTACATATGTAGATACAGATTACAGTAAAGCATATTTAAAACATTTGTTTACAGTAAATGAATTATTAGGAAAACAAATTGCAACTATACATAATCTTGGATTCTATCTTTGGTTAGTGAGAGAAGCACGTAAACATATAATTGCGGGTGATTTTAGAGTTTGGAAGGATAAAATGGTAAAACAAATGGATAAACGTTTGTAAAAAATGAAAATATTAGATTGGTACATACTAAAGCGTTATTTGTTTACATTTTTAATGATGTTACTACTATTTATACCGATTGCTATAATGGTTCACCTTGCCGAAAAAATTGGTAAGATTATAAGTAACGATGTGCCATTTGATGAGTTGGCTTTATATCTACTTAATTTTACTATATATTTTGCTAACCTATTATTCCCATTATTTTTATTTCTTTCAGTTATATTTTTTACTTCAAAATTAGCTAGAAATACTGAGATTGTAGCTTTTTTGAGTTCTGGTGTTTCTTTTACAAGATTTTTAAGACCATATATAATTGGAGCAACAATAGTAGCACTAATGGCTTTAGGCTTAGGAATGTTTTTGGCACCAAAAGCAAGCCAAGGGTTTAATGAATTCAAGTATAAATACTTATCGCGAAATAAGAATATTCAAGATACAAAGGATGTTTTTAGAAGAATTACAGACAACGATATTATATACGTAAGCTCTTATGACCCTAAAAGTAAGAGAGGTCAAAATTTCACTTTAGAACATTTTGAAGATGATAGATTAGAGTATAAGATATTCGCAAGTAGTATTCAATATATGGAAGAAGATTCTATATATAAATTAAGATCATACTATAAGAGAAGCTTTGACAGTATTGGTAATGTGACCGTTGAAGAAAAACGTGTTCTAAATGTTGAATTTTCTTTTGATACTGAGGACTTGACACCAGTTAACTACATAGCTGAAACTAAGCCATATGACGAACTTGTAGATTTTATTGAGAAAGAAAAGCAAAGAGGCTCACCCAATATAGGTAGATACGAAGTTGTGAAGTTCAAAAAGTGGAGCTTACCAGCATCAGTATTTATCTTGACCATTATAGCAGTAGCAGTTTCGTCAAAAAAACGACGTGGAGGCATGGGTGTAAACCTAGCTATAGGTATTACTATTGCCATGGTTTATGTGTTTTTTGACAAGATATTTGGTGTAATGGCACAACAATCTAACTTCTCACCTTTAGTAGCTGTATGGTTTCCAAACATTGTTTTTGGTACATTAGCAGGATATTTACTATACAATGCGAGGCGATAATTTTAAGCATTACTTACACTTACATTTTTTAGTTTTCATAGCTGGATTTACTGCAATTTTAGGCGAAAAGATATCCATTGGCTCTTTTTCTTTAGTTTGGTATCGTATGTTAATAGCTGGTGTTTTAATGTACTTGTATATCAAAATCACAAAGAAAAACCTAAAAATTAGTAGTCGATTAGCTATGCAATTAAGTATTGCTGGATTTATAATTGCGGCACACTGGATTACATTCTTCGAAGCTATTAATCAATCTAATGTTTCTATTACTTTAGCAATGTTTTCTTCTGGAGCATTTTTCGCTTCATTTATTGAGCCTATTTTTTTTAAACGAAAAATTTTGTGGTACGAAATTTTATTTGGTATAGTAGTAATTTTTGGAGTGTTTTTAATTGTTCAAGGCGAGTTAGACTATATTAATGGCATTCTTTTAGGTATAGCATCAGCTTTGTTTTCTACTCTTTTTGCAGTTATTAACGGTAAACTAATTTTAAAACATAGGGCTAGTGTTATCTCATTTTATGAGTTTGTTAGCGGTGTTGTATGTATAAGTATAGGTATTGGGATTTTTTATGGTGGTTTTGATACAGAATTTTTTAATCTTTCAAACGAAGATTGGACCTATATAGTAGTATTAGCTTCAATTTGTACTGCTTACGCCTTTATTGCAGCAGTAGAAGTGATGAAATATATTTCGCCTTTCACAGTAATATTAAGTTATAATTTAGAACCTGTTTATGGTATACTATTGGCACTATATTTCTTCCCAGAAAATGAACAAATGTCACCTCAATTTTATTATGGTGCTATAATAGTCATACTTGCTGTTGTTTTAGATGCTATTATTAAGAATTACCGTACAAAGAAATTGAAAAAATCTAATTAATTACATTAAAATGTCATTAGCTGTAGAGTAATTTATATTTTTGTGGACTAACTAAAAAAACTAACTTCAAATTGTATGGAATATTTAGAGTTTGAATTACCAATAAAAGAATTAGAAGATCAATTACAAAAATGCAAGGTCATTGGAGATGAAAGTGAAGTTGACGTAACTGAGACCTGTAAACAAATTGAAAAGAAATTAGCTGAAACCAAAAAAGATATTTATAAAAATCTATCGGCTTGGCAACGAGTTCAACTATCTAGACATCCAGATAGACCTTACACATTAGACCATATAAATGCGCTTTGTGGCGATTCGTTTTTAGAATTACATGGTGACAGGAATGTAAAGGACGATAAAGCTATGATAGGTGGTCTAGGTAAAATAGGTGACCAAACTTATATGTTTATCGGCCAGCAAAAAGGTTTTAATACTAAAACAAGACAGTATAGAAACTTTGGGATGTCTAATCCAGAGGGTTACCGTAAAGCATTACGCTTAATGAAGTCTGCAGAAAAATTTGGAATTCCAGTTGTTACTTTAATTGATACACCTGGTGCTTATCCTGGTTTTGAAGCAGAAGAACGTGGACAAGGAGAAGCTATTGCAAGAAATATATTAGAGATGACTCGTTTAAAGGTCCCAATCATTACCATAATCATTGGTGAAGGTGCATCTGGTGGTGCATTAGGTATCGGTGTAGGAGATAAGGTGATGATGTTAGAAAACACTTGGTATTCTGTAATTTCTCCAGAATCTTGTTCTTCAATTTTATGGCGTAGTTGGGAATATAAAGAGCAAGCAGCCGAAGCGTTAAAGTTAACAGCCAAGGACATGAAACGTATGAAGCTAGTTGATCAAATTATTAAAGAACCCTTAGGTGGCGCGCACAAAGACAGAAATAAAACATTTTTAGCAGTAAGAGATGCTATTGTCAAAACTTTTGATGAGCTCAAAAACTTATCACCAAAAGAATTGGTTAAGCAACGCATGGAAAAATATGGCGAAATGGGAGTTTATAAATAAAAACTTCAATAAAACATAGTATACTTAAAAAGACTGAAGCCTACTGCTTCAGTTTTTTTATCGCTATTAACAATAAAATCAAGTTATCAACAGGTGAAATGTTAATCAGTTGTTGATGATTGGAAGTAAGTAAATCAGTGTTTTCTTAACGATTTAGTTACTTTCGTAAGCCTTTGAAAAAGAAATATTATCTTTAAAAGTGTAAACTCATTTTTATATAATTAATCCGCTAAATTGAGTAATCAATAATGAAACAACCAAATCCAGTACAAGGCTATAAAGTCGATAAAAGCTCCTTAATAAGCTTGGAAAAAGGGAAAATACCACCTCAAGCATTAGATTTGGAGGAGGTTGTGCTTGGTGCAATGATGATTGATAAAAAGGGAGTTGATGAGGTTATTGATATTTTAAGCCCTGATGCTTTTTACAAAGAATCACATAAATTTATATTCGAATCTATTTTCAAATTATTTGAAAATAGTGAACCAGTAGACTTATTAACAGTTTCAACACAATTAAGAAAAGAAGGAAAGCTAGATTTAGTCGGCGGTGATTTTTATCTAATATCTTTAACGCAACGTGTATCTTCTTCAGCACATATTGAGTTCCATGCACGCATTATTCTTCAAAAGTATATACAAAGAAGCCTTATTAAAATTTCAAACGAAATTATTGAAGACGCTTATGATGAAGGACAAGATGTATTTGATTTATTAGACAATGCAGAAGCAAAACTTTACGAGGTTACCCAAGGTAATGTAAAGAAGTCAACCGAAACTGCTCAGAGTCTGGTAATTCAAGCAAAGAAAAAGATTGAAGAGATTTCCAATAAAGAGGGTATGAGTGGAATTCCTTCTGGATTTGACAAGCTTGATAAGTTAACATCTGGTTGGCAACCTTCTGATTTGGTAATTATTGCTGCTCGTCCAGGTATGGGTAAAACAGCTTTTACGTTAACAATGGCTCGAAATGTCGCTGTAAATAGTAATATTCCAGTTGCATTTTTCTCTTTAGAAATGTCATCCGTACAGTTAATTACACGTTTGATTTCTAGTGAAACTGGTTTATCTTCAGAAAAACTAAGAACAGGTAAGTTAGAAAAACATGAGTGGGAGCAACTCAATGTCAAGGTTAAGACTTTAGAGAAAGCACCTTTATTTATTGATGATACACCTTCACTTTCAATATTTGATTTACGAGCAAAAGCCCGTCGTCTAGCTTCTCAATACGGTATTAAAATGATAATGATCGATTATCTGCAATTAATGACTGGTGGAGGAAGTAATAAAAACGGTAATCGTGAACAAGAAATTTCTATGATTTCTCGTAACTTAAAAGCTTTAGCCAAAGAATTAAATATTCCTGTAATTGCGCTATCTCAATTATCTCGTGCAGTAGAAACTCGAGGTGGAAGTAAAAGACCTTTATTATCTGATTTACGTGAATCTGGTGCAATTGAACAAGATGCAGATATTGTATCATTTATTTATCGACCTGAGTATTATAAAATTGACGAATGGGATGATGAAGAACGTTCACCTACTGAAGGACAAGGAGAATTTATTGTAGCAAAACACAGAAATGGTGGTTTAGAAAATATACGACTAAAATTCATTGGACACTTAGGTAAGTTTGATAATTTAGATGATTTTGACACACCATTTGGAGAGTTTCACTCAAAAATGAATGCTGCGGCAAACGATGATACCTTTAAGACAGACCATTTTCCATCCGCAAGTGATGCTTTTGACGCTCCAGAAGATGATGGTGTTCCTTTTTAAATATTTATAATTTTACTAAGAGTTATTTGATGTTTTATGTATTAATTTTATCAAATATTCTATTTTCTGCCCTATGCTTAACGAAAGACGTACAACAAATATATTATTGCTAATTATAGCAGTGCCAATAGTGTTTTATCTACTTAAGGTGCTATCATTTATATTTATCCCATTGATTTTTTCAATGTTTATTGCGTTGTTGTTTCTACCGCTAATGCGTTGGTTAGGTCGAAGAAAAATTCCAAAATTTGTAAGTATAATAATTGTATTATTCTTGGTTGCTGCCGGATTAAAAATAGGTATTGAGCTTATACAATTATCTAGTAGAGAGATTTTAGCAAATAACGCAGAGTTTCTTGAGAAAGCAGAACCAAAGATAAATAGTCTAAAAGGTTATTTATCCGACAGCTTTGGTATTGAATTTGAATCAAAAAAGAACGTTTTTGCTCAATTCTTTCAAAAAGAAAACATTGGTTCCACCATTGGATTTTTGAGAAAATTTTTGACGACTTTGTTAATGACTGCATTTTTTGTTGTCCTTTGGCTTGCAGAATCTATTAATGTACAAGCAATGCTAAACAATACAATATTAAAACAAAAGTACACCTCGGTAAAAGCATTTATGAAAATCGAAAAAGACCTTATTAAGTTCATTAAGGTAAAGGTTTTGGTAAGTGCCTTAACAGGAATTTTTACTGGCTTAATGTGTGTATTTTTTGATGTTAGCTTTCCTATTTTTTGGGGGTTATTTGCTTTTGTTATTAATTTTGTACAAATGGTCGGCTCTTTTGTATCTGTAATATTACTTTCAATATTTGCCTTTGTAGAGTTGGATACCTCTAGTACATTATTGTTTTTTATACTTTCAATTACTTTAGTTCAAGTTGTATTTGGAGCTATATTAGAACCAATTTTTATGGGAAAATCCTTTTCTATAAATATAATAGCAGTTTTAGTAATGTTAATGTTTTGGGGCTTTTTATGGGGAATTCCAGGTTTAATTATGGCTATTCCAATAACAGTATTTCTAAAAATAATCATGGAGCAGTTTAAGGGTACAAAAGTTATTGCCAGTCTGCTCTCAGGAAAACAAACATCCTTGAATGATTATTAATTTATCAATATCATAAAAGAATAATAAAGAGTTCGCTAGCTTTAGTTTTTTAAGTATCTTTCATTTAGAAATTATAGAAATTGAAAAAGCACATTTTATTATTGATAATAGTCCTTAGTGGCTATTTTGTTCATGCGTCTTACTTGTTGATTCCTATGGATGCAGAAACTCAAGAAAATCACCTTAAAGCTTATGGTGTTACTTTCTGGACACTAGAAAGAAATCTCAAAGTAAAATGGCTATTAAATTATAGAGGTGGTTCTTTTTTATTACCTGATGCAGAAATTATTCAACGAGAATGTCAAATAAGAGGTGTTTCTTTTGAAATTATATCTGATAGTCAGGCTACTAAAATTTTAGACGATATATCGAGTCCTTCTGTTAATCAAGAGGCTGTTGTATTAGAAAAAGCACCAAAAATTGCTGTTTATACACCTTACGGTAAGCAGCCATGGGACGATGCAGTTACTATGGTTTTGACTTATGCAGAAATCCCATATGAAACTATTTATGACGAAGAGGTATTAAAAGACGAATTATTGCTTTATGATTGGTTACACCTTCATCACGAAGATTTTACTGGGCAATTCGGTAAATTTTATCGTAGTTACCGTTCTGCCGCATGGTATATTAAAGAGAAGAAAGAGGCTGAGGCATTAGCTAAACGCTTAGGGTATAATAAGGTTTCAGATGCAAAATTAGCAGTTGCACTAAAAATTAGAAATTATGTTGCAGGTGGCGGTTTTATGTTTGCTATGTGTTCTGCAACTGACAGTTTTGATATAGCATTGTCAGCAGAAAATGTTGATATCTGTGAGCCAATGTTTGATGGTGACGGAAGTGATGCAGGTTATCAGAACAAGATTGATTTTAAAAACACTTTTGCATTCAAAGATTTCATTCTAGAGAGAAATCCTAATATTTATGAGTTTTCTTCAATTGACATGACTCGTAAACGCAAGATACCAAAGTCAACTGATTATTTTTCACTAATGCAATACTCAGCTAAATGGGATCCAATCCCAACAATGCTTACTCAAAATCACACAGCTTTGGTAAAAGGTTTTATGGGGCAAACGACATCATTCACACGTGAGCAAATAAAATCAAACGTCTTGGTTATGGGAGAAAATAAAACCAACGGTGAGGCAAAATATATACACGGAATTAAAGGTAAAGGCTTCTTTACTTTCTACGGAGGTCATGACCCTGAAGATTATACCCATCGTGTTGGAGACCCAAAAACAGAGCTTGATTTACATCCAACTTCACCAGGATATCGCTTAATACTTAATAATGTATTATTTCCAGCTGCTAAAAAGAAGAAGCAAAAAACTTGAGTTGTTTTAGATGTCCAATAGAATTTCGTCTTTTTTTAAGTTGCTTTTAATTTCATCCATTTTTTGGGTGTTAGTATTTCTTTTATTTACTGCAATTAGATATAATGGCTTAGAAGAGGAAATGCACTTATATACAGATGATGAATTATTTTTACCAATCAGAGCTATTTATGAAGCTGCTATTGTATTTGGTCTTACAATAAGTCTTTTTTATGCTACAATAGAGTTTTTATTTGATAGACTGGCTAAACGATTCATCTTAGGGGTAAGTATTTTTCTTAAATCGATTATATATTTTATTCTAATCGTAGTTATGGTTAGCTTAACTTCTTTTCATCTTGAAGAGCAGATAGATATAGATATATATAATGAAAGAGGTTGGTGGAGAGATGATCCATTTTTTTGGATTACAGTAATCTATTTTGTTAGTGCCTCAGTTGTTTTTTCGTTATTTAGAATTGCAAATGATAGGTTTGGTCGTGGTAATTTTATTCAAATTCTTTTAGGTAAATATAAACGCCCAAAGGAACAGGAACATGTTTTGATGTTTATTGATTTAAAAGACTCTACAAAAATTGCCGAAAAATTAGGACATCACAAATACAGTCAATTCATTCAAGATTGCTTTATTGATTTAAACATGTCTTTAAATAATTTTGAAGCTGAAGTTTACCAATATGTAGGTGATGAAGCTGTTATTTATTGGCCAAGTAAAAAAGGATTTAGGAATAATAATTGCATAAATCTGTTTTTTGCGTTCGAAAAAAGATTAAATAGAAGAGAAGACTATTACAAAAACAAATACGCTTTTAATCCTAAATTTAAAGCAGGTTTGCATTTTGGTAAGCTTATGGTTGCTGAAATAGGAACTATAAAAAAAGATTTGGCTTTTCATGGAGATGTAATAAATACTGCGTCAAGGATACAAAGCCTTTGCAATATATTTAATCAGCACCTACTAGTGTCAGAGTCGGTTTTAGAAAAATTAAATATATCTAAATCTCATTATAAGTTACTTTCTCAGGATATGGAACTAAAAGGGAAAGAAGAACGCTTAAAGATTTATGCCATATATAAAAAAACCGATTCGTAAAGAACCGGTTTTTGATTTTTAGTGAGAGCCCACGTGACAACCACAAGCACCTCTTGTAAAGCTTTGCGCTTCTTCATGCCATGGAAAGGCTTGATTATATTTTGAATTTTCCCAATAGAATTTTGTACGTTCTTTTGGTTCATTTCCTATTTCATTCATAGTTTCCGTATCATACAATCTACCATTAATCATTGTATATACTATGCTTTCTGAATTACGAATGTTCTCAAGCGGGTTTTTATCCATAACAATAAGATCTGCCAGTTTCCCTTTTTTAAGAGAGCCAATATCATTAGCAGCTCCAATATAATCTGCACCATTAATAGTCGCTGCTTTTAAAGCTTCATGGTTAGTCATACCACCTTGTTGCAACATCCATAATTCCCAATGTGCACCAAGGCCTTGTAACTGTCCATGAGCACCTAAATTTACTTTAACACCAGCATCACTTAAAGCTTTGCAAGTTTTTGAAACGAGGATATGTCCATTATCGTACTCTTCATCAGGAATCATAATTCGATGTCTAGAACGAGAATCGATAATCGACCTAGGCATATATTTTAATAGTTTTTCATTTTCCCAAACATTAGTATTTTGATACCAATACATTTCACCATTCATTCCGCCATAATTTACAATAAGCGTAGGTGTGTAGCCAACGTTGCTATGTCCCCAAAGCTCTAGAACATCTTTATAAACTGGCGCTACAGGAATATTATGTTCTACACCAGTATGTCCATCCATAACCATTGTAATGTTGTGATAAAACGTTGAACCGCCTTCAGGGACTACAAAAATACCTTCTTCACGTGCAGCCTGCAATACTTGTTGACGTTGCTCTCGTCTTGGCTGATTGTAACTTTTTACAGATAATGCTCCAAAAGCTTTTGTTCTTTTTATTGAAGAGCGAGCATCATCAAGGTTATTAATAACGGCTTTAAAATCACCATCTGCACCATACAAAATAAATCCTGTAGAGTAGAGGCGAGGTCCGACGAGGCTTCCATTTTTTTGTAATTCGGAAAGTGCAAAGACAGTTTCAGAATTGGCTGAAGGATCATGAGTAGTAGTAATGCCATAGGCTAAATTGGCATAAAATTGCCAATGTTTTTGGGTAGTTAAGCCATAACGAAAACCGCCAATATGTGCATGTGCATCTACCATACCTGGCATAATAGTTTTCCCTGTAACATCATATACTTTTGCATCCGACGGAATTGATACATCTGACGCTTTACCTATGTTTTCAATTCTATTATTATCTATAATAATTATTCCGTTTTCGATGACTTCATCACCTTCCATTGTAATTATTCGCGCTCCTTTTAAAACTATTTTTCCTTCAGGTTTATCAGTTTTAGCTTCTAGATTAATTTTAATTCCAGTTTCTATAACCTTGGTGTCCTTTGATACATTGGCTGAATAGTATTGATTTCCCAATGTCCAATGAATAGTTTTACTATCCTTAGACCAATGTATATTAATACCAGCGTCCTTTGATAATTTTGTTACAGGAACAAACTTGGCCTTATCAGTTAGGTCTAATGTTTTTCCAGTCTTAGGCATTGGAGCTATATATACTTTATGTAAATGTATAAATGCTATCCAATTTCCATCAGGACTAGGAACCAAGCGGTTTCCATGTTTTGATTTGACATGAATGCGTTCTTCAAAACCATTAATGTCTACACTTTTCAATTCTTTGGTTAAAGCACCAAAAAACTGACCTCCTTTTTGATAGATAATTCGTGTATCGTCTCCATTAAATATAGGATAATCACCTTCTTTAGTGATACGTTTTGCATTTGAGCCATTAGCATTCATAAGGTATAAGCCCGTTTTTTTGGAGAATGTGTGACCTTGTTCGTTATTACCACCTTCTTTTCGGTACACAATATGCTTTCCGTTGTTTGAATATGATGGATTTCTATAAATACCTTTCTCAGAAGATAGCTTTGTTGATGTTCCTCCAATAACAGAAACGGAATGAATTGCTCCAAGATTTTGGTCATTCCATGTGACATAAGTAATTCTATTTCCATCAGGAGAAAAGGTAGGTTCAAATTCAAAATCGGTTCCAGTGGTTAAGCGTTTTGCTTTACCATTAGGTAATTCTTGAATGTGTAAATAACCTAAAGCATTAAATACAAATGATTTTCCGTCAGGAGAAGTAACTGCATGGCGAATTACTTTAGCATCAAATTTATCTGGAGCAACTGGACTATTGACTTCGATTGCTTTGGCAATTTTAATTTTTGCATCAACCTGAAAAGGAATTTCAGAAACGCCTAAAGTATTAATGTTTATTCTTTTTATTTTTCCTCCGGACCATATAACAATATCTTCGTCATTTGGCATCCAACTAAAATTAGTATAAACTCCAAAGATTGCCCAAGCTTCTTGCTGGTCTTTGTTAAGCTTATCATATATAGGCCATTCTTCACCAGAATCTAAATCATGAATATATAGTACGGATTTTGTACGCACACGTTTTACAAAAGCTAGCTTTTTACCATCTCTAGATATCTGTGGTCGTGCTGCACCACCTGGACCACCAGTAATTCTTCCAATCTTACCGGTTTCCATATTATATCTATTAATCACATAAATTTGTTTGTTTGGGTCTTTGTTGTATTGAAAAAATCCTCCAGGATATGCATCTTCACTGTAGTATAAATATTTGCCATCAGGAGATATTGTTGGTTCATTTATATCTTGCTGGTCATTCTTCTTTTTTATTAGTTGAATGCCGCTACCACCAGACTTATGATACATCCACATTTCACCAGCTCCAAGAGAGCGTGAAGAAGTAAAATGTTTTCTGGCAATTAAATAGTTTCCATCTGGAGTCCAAATAGCATTATTTAGTAATCTAAAGTTTTCTTTAGTGATTTGTTTTGCGTCTGAGCCATCACTCTCCATAATCCATATATTATCTCCGCCACCAGCATCACTTGTAAAAGAAATGTATTTACCGTCTGGACTAAATCGTGGTTGGATTTCAAAGGGAAGTCCTTCTCTTAATACTTTTGCTTTTCCACCTTTGATATCAAGTTTATATATGTCACCTAGGAGGTCAAAAATAATAGATTTTCCATTAGGACTTACGTCAAGATTCATCCAAGTTCCCTCGTTGGTAGATAGTTTTAATTCTTTAAAGTCCCAATTACCTTCTGGGTTAGATACATCCCAAGATTTCTTTTTGTCTTTGTCTTGACTAAAAGTAATTAATGTAAAAAGTAAAAAAAGACCAGTGATGAGTTTAATACGCTTCATGTAATTAGTTTTAATATACTTGTAAGGTACTTAAAAAATGAAGTTTTCTATTAGGTCTTTATAGGATTGATAAGGATAAAATAAAAAGCCCAACTCTAAGAGTTGGGCTTTTTTAAGCGAAATGTTGTTATTAATTTGGCTAAAAGCCCTACTTAACTTTGTTTACTATTGCTTCAAAAGCCGTAGGATTATTCATAGCTAAATCTGCTAGAACCTTACGATTCAATTCGATATTGTTAGCTTTTAATTTTCCCATAAATTTTGAATAGCTCATCCCATGTTGTCTTGCACCTGCATTAATACGCATAATCCATAACGCACGGAATGTTCTTTTTTTGTTTCTGCGGTCTCTGTACGAATATTGCATCGCTTTGTCTACCGCGTTTTTTGCTACTGTCCAGACGTTTTTACGTCTTCCCCAATAACCTTTTGCTTGCTTAAGAACCTTTTTTCTTCTGGCTCTCTTTGCAACTGAATTTACTGATCTTGGCATTTCTTTAATTGTTTTTTGTAGTAGGCGACCAACTTGGTACTTGCTAAATAGTTTTGCCTAACTCCAGGGTTTATAAATTGTTTTAACCGATTAAAACGTTGTTACTTTAAACGTAACATTGTTTTAATGTTATCCTCATCTGCTTTGTGTACCAAAGTGTCATGAGTTAACTTAAGCTTACGCTTTTTAGATTTTTTTGTCAATATATGACTCTTAAAAGCATGCTTTCTTTTAATCTTACCAGTGCCAGTTAGTTTGAAACGTTTCTTAGCACTTGATTTTGTTTTCATTTTAGGCATTTTATCCTCTTTTTAATTACGCTTCGCTTATTATCTTAAATACTGAATTATTCAGTTTTCTATTTCTTCTTTGGAGCAATAAACATAATCATACGTTTACCCTCTAATTTAGGCATTTGTTCTACCTTACCATATTCTTCTAAGTCTTGAGCAAGTCTTAGTAATAATATTTGACCCTGCTCTTTGAATACAATCGAACGTCCTTTAAAAAACACAAAAGCTTTTAGTTTTGCACCTTCTTTTAAGAACTTTTCAGCATGTTTCTTTTTAAACTCATAATCATGGTCATCAGTTTGTGGTCCAAATCTAATTTCTTTTACAACTACTTTAGTTGCTTTTGATTTTAGAGCTTTCTCACGTTTCTTTTGTTCGTAAAGAAACTTCTTATAATCCATAACTTTACAGACAGGCGGCTTGGCATTAGGAGAAATCTCCACGAGGTCAAGACCTTGTTCATCGGCAATCGATAAAGCTTTTCTTGTAGGATATACACCTATTTCCACATTATCACCAACTAGTCTTACCTCTTCGGCTCTAATTTTTCCATTAATCTTGTGCTTGTCCTCTTGGACTACACGTCTGCTGAAATTTTTTCTTCTACGTATTGCTATGGCTAATAAATTTTAATTAAACGTTATTGTTATTTGAAAGTTTTTAGGCTTTCGTTTACTTGTTTTGTTACTATTTCTGTAAAGGCATCTACACTAATCGTGCCTAAATCTTCTCCGCCGTGAGCTCTTACAGTTATAGTGTTGTCTTTTTCTTCTTGCTCACCTACAACAATCATAAATGGATACTTTTGCATTTCTGCTTCACGGATTTTCTTTCCTACAGTTTCATTTCGATTATCTGCGAGGGCGCGAATTTCGTTATTTTCTAGCAAATTTAAAACTTTTTCAGCGTATTTTTCATATTTCTCACTGATAGATAATACAATAGCTTGTTCAGGCATTAACCAAAGAGGAAAATTGCCACCAGTATGTTCTAGCAATATAGCTACAAAACGTTCCATACTTCCAAATGGTGCGCGATGAATCATCACTGGTCTATGTAGCTCGTTATCACTGCCTTTATAAGTTAAGTCAAAACGCTCAGGAAGATTGTAATCTACTTGAAT
The DNA here is from genome assembly GCF_002163855.1 of Winogradskyella sp. PC-19. Taxonomy (NCBI): domain Bacteria; kingdom Pseudomonadati; phylum Bacteroidota; class Flavobacteriia; order Flavobacteriales; family Flavobacteriaceae; genus Winogradskyella; species Winogradskyella sp. PC-19. Next base: position 2,970,116 of record NZ_CP019332.1, read on the forward strand.
TGTCCCTAATTGCCATTGTCTTCCAAGGGCATCTTTGACCATAAAATCTAACTTAGGTCCGTAAAAAGCAGCTTCGCCTTCTTCGACAACAAAGTTGAGTCCTTTGTCTTTTGCAGCATTAAGAATTGCATTTTCTGCTTTTTCCCAATTTTCAAGACTTCCGATGTACTTTTCAGGAGTTTTTGGGTCTCTTATTGAAACTTGTGCTGTAAAATTTTCAAAGCCAAGGGAGCCAAATACATAAAGAACCAAATCTATCACTTCTTTAAATTCTTTATCTAATTGGTCTGGTGTACAGAAAATATGTGCATCATCTTGTGTAAATCCTCGAACACGTGTTAAACCATGGAGCTCACCACTTTGTTCGTATCTATATACTGTACCAAACTCAGCATAGCGTTTAGGTAATTCCCTGTATGAAAATGGTTTTGTGTTGTATATCTCGCAATGGTGTGGGCAGTTCATTGGTTTAAGTAAAAACTCTTCGCCTTCATTGGGTGTTGTTATAGGTTGAAAGCTGTCTTCTCCATATTTAGCATAATGTCCAGAAGTCTCATAAAGTTCCTTTTGTCCAATATGTGGTGTCACAACCATTTCGTAACCCGCTTTTTTCTGAGCGGCTTTTAGGAAGTTTTCAAGTCGCTCACGTAAGGCAGCACCTTTTGGTAACCATAGAGGTAAACCTTGTCCTACTTTTCTCGAAAAAGTAAAAAGGTCTAATTCTTTACCTAGTTTTCTATGGTCACGTTTCTTAGCTTCTTCTAGTAAATGTAAATATTCTGTAAGCTCTTTTTGTTTAGGAAATGAAACACCATAAACACGTGTGAGTTGCTTTTCATTTTCATCACCTTTATAATATGCGCCAGCAACGCTTAATATTTTAACTGCTTTAATGATTCCAGTATTAGGAATGTGTCCGCCACGACACAAATCTGTAAAAGTATCATGGTCGCAGAAGCTTATTGTGCCGTCTTCAAGGTTTTCAATAAGGTCAACTTTATATTCGTTTTTACCTTTATACAATTCTAAAGCATCAGCTTTTGTAATAGAGCGCATTTTAAAATCGTGCTTTCCACGAGCAATCTCTATCATTTTTGTTTCAATAGCTTTAAAATCCTTTTCAGAAATTGTGCCTTCACCCAAATCCACATCATAATAAAAACCATTATCAATCGCTGGACCAACCCAAAGCTTAACGCCAGGATATAATTCTTCCAAAGCCTGAGCTAAAACGTGAGCCGAAGAATGCCAAAATGCTTTCTTACCATAATCATCTCTGAAAGTATATAAAACAAGACTACCATCAGTGGTCAATGGAGTGGTAGTTTCAATAATTGTATTATTGAATTTTGCAGAAATAACGTTTCGGGCAAATCCCTCGCTAATATCTACAGCCACTTCGCGAGGTGTCACGCCTTCTTTAAAAGCACGCACCGAACCATCAGGTAAAGTAATTTGTATCATTATTATTTGTAGTTTTTAATAACTAGCAAATATATAGGTATATCATCAACTAGCAAAGCTTACTAGGTTATTAGTGTTTAATATTTTTGGATGTTTTCACTCATACTCATTTTACAAGTGTAAAAGTGGTAGAGCTTTTGTTTCAACTCCTTATATTTTGTTTTAGCTTTTGGAAGCCAAATTAATGTGGGCTATTTACGTTGACCCTTAACGCGAATTAGATAAAGGTCATAATTACCTTTATTAGTTTGTAGTTAGTTAAAAAGGGTATTTACAAGTTTCTCTAATCAGGATACAATTAATAAGGTATACATGTATGATTAAATCTAAGGTATTTTTTTAAAATATTTTGGTTTGTATGTGCTTTGTATTAAGGGTTTTAGTGAAGTTTAGTAAATAACTTAAAAATAAAGTTGAAAAAAGTATTGTGAGATTAAAAAGTGGTTTTATATTTGCACCCTCAAAACGGCGAAATAGTTTTGTTTTGAGAAGTTCTTTTAGAGTATTATAGGGTTAAAAAAATAAAATAAAAGTTTTTCATTTTTATTTTGTGAGAAACAAAAAAGCATTTTATATTTGCACCCGCTTAAGAGATAAACGCCTTAAGAGAATTTAAGAAATACGTTCATTAACATATTGAATTGACAGCGTAAGATTTTGTTGGAAACGACAAAATTAAACAAGAGAATAAATCATATTGAGACTTTGAAAATTCTAAATTAGTTGTTGAAGATAATAGTGGAAACACTTAAAAATTTAACGATGAAGAGTTTGATCCTGGCTCAGGATGAACGCTAGCGGCAGGCCTAACACATGCAAGTCGAACGGTAACAGGAGAGAGCTTGCTCTTTTGCTGACGAGTGGCGCACGGGTGCGTAACGCGTATACAATCTACCTTTTACAGGGGGATAGCCTTTAGAAATGAAGAATAATACCCCATAGTAAGTAAATTTCGCATGGAAATTACTTTAAAGATTTATCGGTAAAAGATGAGTATGCGTTCTATTAGCTAGATGGTAAGGTAACGGCTTACCATGGCAACGATAGATAGGGGCCCTGAGAGGGGGATCCCCCACACTGGTACTGAGACACGGACCAGACTCCTACGGGAGGCAGCAGTGAGGAATATTGGACAATGGAGGCAACTCTGATCCAGCCATGCCGCGTGCAGGAAGACTGCCCTATGGGTTGTAAACTGCTTTTATATAGGAAGAAACCTTTCCACGTGTGGAGAGCTGACGGTACTATAAGAATAAGGATCGGCTAACTCCGTGCCAGCAGCCGCGGTAATACGGAGGATCCAAGCGTTATCCGGAATCATTGGGTTTAAAGGGTCCGTAGGTGGATAATTAAGTCAGAGGTGAAAGTTTGCGGCTCAACCGTAAAATTGCCTTTGATACTGGTTATCTTGAATCATTGTGAAGTGGTTAGAATATGTAGTGTAGCGGTGAAATGCATAGATATTACATAGAATACCAATTGCGAAGGCAGATCACTAACAATGTATTGACACTGATGGACGAAAGCGTGGGGAGCGAACGGGATTAGATACCCCGGTAGTCCACGCCGTAAACGATGGTCACTAGCTGTTCGGACTTCGGTCTGAGTGGCTAAGCGAAAGTGATAAGTGACCCACCTGGGGAGTACGTTCGCAAGAATGAAACTCAAAGGAATTGACGGGGGCCCGCACAAGCGGTGGAGCATGTGGTTTAATTCGATGATACGCGAGGAACCTTACCAGGGCTTAAATGTAGATTGCATTAGCTAGAGATAGCTATTTCTTCGGACTATCTACAAGGTGCTGCATGGTTGTCGTCAGCTCGTGCCGTGAGGTGTCAGGTTAAGTCCTATAACGAGCGCAACCCCTGTTGTTAGTTGCCAGCGAGTCAAGTCGGGAACTCTAACAAGACTGCCAGTGCAAACTGTGAGGAAGGTGGGGATGACGTCAAATCATCACGGCCCTTACGTCCTGGGCTACACACGTGCTACAATGGTAGGGACAGAGAGCAGCCACTGGGCGACCAGGAGCGAATCTACAAACCCTATCACAGTTCGGATCGGAGTCTGCAACTCGACTCCGTGAAGCTGGAATCGCTAGTAATCGCATATCAGCCATGATGCGGTGAATACGTTCCCGGGCCTTGTACACACCGCCCGTCAAGCCATGGAAGCTGGGAGTGCCTGAAGTCCGTCACCGTAAGGAGCGGCCTAGGGTAAAATCGGTAACTAGGGCTAAGTCGTAACAAGGTAGCCGTACCGGAAGGTGCGGCTGGAACACCTCCTTTCTAGAGAAAGACGACTGATTTATAATAAAAAATCAAAGATTAGATTTGATTTTATTCTCTTGCTGTTAATTTAATTTTATAAAATAATTAAGTAGAGTCTCATAGCTCAGCTGGTTAGAGCGCTACACTGATAATGTAGAGGTCGGCAGTTCGAGTCTGCCTGAGACTACTAATTAAAGGAAATTCTAGAAGTTGGGATTCACAATTCAAAATTCTGAACTCAAAAGTTCTGAATTTCAAATGGGGGATTAGCTCAGCTGGCTAGAGCGCCTGCCTTGCACGCAGGAGGTCATCGGTTCGACTCCGATATTCTCCACAATTCAGTTTTAATACTGAAAAACGTTCATTGACATATTGAAAAAGATACATGAAATTTATAATAGGTAATCGTTTACCTGTTATAGATATAATAATTTAATTGTTAATAGTAAGTCACGAGCTGCTATTAATAATGTAACTCATTAAAAAGACAAAAGTACAATAAGCTAAATAAGAGCGTATGGGGAATGCCTAGGCTCTCAGAGGCGATGAAGGACGTGATAAGCTGCGAAAAGCTGCGGGGATTGGCACATACAAATTGATCCGTAGATATCCGAATGGGGCAACCCAGCATGTTGAAGACATGTTATCCGTAAGGAGGCGAACCCGGAGAACTGAAACATCTAAGTACCCGGAGGAGAAGAAAACAAAAGTGATTCCGATAGTAGCGGCGAGCGAAATTGGATTAGCCCAAACCAGTATTGTTACGGCAATGCTGGGGTTGTAGGACTGCGATATTTGAGCTATAATGAATTAGAATGCTTTGGAAAGAGCAACCATAGAGGGTGATAGTCCCGTATAAGTAAAGAGTAGTAAGATAGCAGTATCCTGAGTAGTGCGGGACACGAGTAATCCTGTGTGAATCTGTGGGGACCATCCCATAAGGCTAAATACTCCTGAGAGACCGATAGTGAACTAGTACCGTGAGGGAAAGGTGAAAAGAACCCTGAATAAGGGAGTGAAATAGAACCTGAAACCATACGCTTACAAGCGGTCGGAGCGGATTTATCCGTGACGGCGTGCCTTTTGCATAATGAGCCTACGAGTTACCGTTGCTAGCAAGGTTAAGGACTTCAGGTCCGGATCCGTAGCGAAAGCGAGTCTGAATAGGGCGCTTTAGTTAGTAGTGGTAGACGCGAAACCGTGTGATCTACCCATGGGCAGGTTGAAGCTGTAGTAACATACAGTGGAGGACCGAACCGGTTGACGTTGAAAAGTCTTCGGATGACCTGTGGGTAGGGGTGAAAGGCCAATCAAACTCGGAAATAGCTCGTACTCCCCGAAATGCATTTAGGTGCAGCGTTGATTTATAGTTTTATAGAGGTAGAGCTACTGATTGGATGCGGGGGCTTCACCGCCTACCAATTCCTGACAAACTCCGAATGCTATAAAATGTTAATCAGCAGTGAGGGCATGGGTGCTAAGGTCCATGTCCGAGAGGGAAAGAACCCAGACCATCAGCTAAGGTCCCCAAATGTATGTTAAGTTGAATAAACGAGGTTGAACTGCTTAGACAGCTAGGATGTTGGCTTGGAAGCAGCCATTCATTTAAAGAGTGCGTAACAGCTCACTAGTCGAGCGGTTCGGCATGGATAATAATCGGGCATAAACATACTACCGAAGCTATGGACTTGTAAAAGTGGTAGGGGAGCATTGTAGTGTCGTCGAAGGTGAAGCGTGAGCTTTGCTGGAGAAGCTACAAAAGAAAATGTAGGCATAAGTAACGATAATGCGGGCGAGA